>NZ_NSKF01000011.1:0-120589 GCF_002287015.1 Kocuria sp. WN036 | reverse complement strand
GAGCGCATGGCGCGCCGGGCCGCGGTCTCCTCCCGGCGCCGCCGGCGCGCTGCCCGCCGGCCGGCCGGCGTCCGGTCCTCGCCGTCCTCGCCGCCGCGGGGCGGCGCGAACGGCGGCTCGTGCTCGAGCCACGGTCCCAGCACACAGCCGACCGCCGCCCCGACGGCCACCTCGGCGCCGAACAGCAGCAGCACGGCGGGACCGTCCGGTCCCACGTCCGTGAGCCGCCCGAGCCCCAGCGAGCCGTGCGCGAGCCAGCTCAGGAGCATCACCAGCACGCCGGCGACGGCGCCCACGAAGACCCCTGTCAGCAGCGTCGAGAGCGGGTACGTGATCCAGCGCGCGGGCAGCCGCAGCGCCATCCAGTCGTCCAGGTGGTTCTCCCCCTCGCGCAGGAACCACCAGCCGGCGAGGACGCCGGCCAGGACCGGCAGCACGACCACCACGAGCGCCCAGGCCGGGAGCTCGGCGGGCGGCAGCGCGGCGAGCGCCGGGAGCAGCGGCACGGGCCCGGCCTCGGTGCCCAGCGGAGAGGCGTGCGTGCCGGAGCCGAGCTCGAAGCCCGCGCCCGTGGCCCAGGCCAGGGCGTAGACCGCGAGGTTGGGCAGGTAGCCGAGCTGGAGTCCCGTCAGCGCGGTGTCCCCCGGCACGCCGGTGCCCAGCCGCTGGTAGACGCCCACCACGTCGTTCCAGTTCCAGAACAGGGCGGCGGCCAGCAGGGCGGCCCCGGCCCCGACCCCGGCCACGGCCGCGACGAAGCCGGCGCGCAGCACCGCCCACACGTAGGACCCGGCCCAGCGGGAGTACTGGCTCGTGCGCTCGACCCACGCGGCGGCGTTGACGCCGATCAGTCCCGGCAGCGACCGGGAGGCCCGGTACGCGCCCACGAAGCCGCCCAGGGCCACGGGGACGAGCGGGAAGACGGCGGCCGCGGCCGGGCTCGCCGAGACCTCCCCTCCGCTGAAGAGCAGCGCGGCGGCGGCGCCGAACGCGGAGTAGGCGGCCAGTCCGCTGAGGTACGGCTGCCAGAACTGGCCCTCCCAGCAGGCGCGGGCCAGCCGTCTCCCGGCGTGCCAGGAGAGGGCGAACGGCACCAGGGTGAGCCCGAGCGGGACGAGGTTGAGCGTCCCGGTGGTCGCGGGCAGCCCTGCGCCCGGGTCCAGGGCCACCTGGAGCGGGGTGAGGTGGGCGAGCAGCCACACGTGACCGGAGAGCACGAACCCGCCGGTCAGGCCGAGGGTGTCGAAGCCGTCGGCGAGCCACACCATGAGGACGGTCAGCAGGACCAGCAGGTAGGACACCACGGCCACGGAGCCGAGTTCCAGCACGCCCTGCAGCCACAGCGGCATGGGCACACCCCGGCGGTCCGGGCGTGCAGCGGGGGAGGACAGGCCTTGGGAGTTCATCACCGACCATCCTCCCACGCCCGGGCGGCACCCCGGCCGAGGCTTCACGGCGCCTTCACCGGCGGGCCACGCCCCGCTCGCCGTCCGGTCGCCCGGCCCCGGCAGGCTCGGGAGCATGAGAGTCGCCGTGGTCGCCGAGCAGTTCCTCCCCCACCTCAACGGAGTCACCCACTCGGTGCTGCGGGTCGTCGAGCAGCTGGTCGCCGGCGGGCACGACGTCGTGGTCGTGGCGCCCTCCTACGACCCCGCGCCGCTCGGGCGCCCGGCGGAGCAGGTCGTCGAGGACCTCGACGGGGTGCCGGTGCACCGGCTGCCCGCCGTTCCGCTCACCGGCTACCCCGCCGTGCGGGTGGCCGGCGGGACCGTGGCCCGGGTGCGGCGGCAGCTGGAGCGCTTCCGGCCGGACGTGGTCCACGTGGCCTCCCCGTTCGTGCTGGGCCGCCGGGCGATCCTGGCGGCCCAGCAGCTCGGGGTGCCGTGCGTGGCGGTCTACCAGACCGACGTGCCCGGCTACGCGGCCAAGTACGGGGCCCCGTTCCTCGAGCAGCTCCTGTGGGGGCACGTGCGCTCCATGCACAACCTCGCCACGCTCACGCTCGCGCCGTCCACCGCGGCGGTCCGGCAGCTCACCGAGCACGGCGTCCAGGACGTGCACCTGTGGCGGCGCGGGGTGGACACCACCCGCTTCTCCCCCCGGCACCGGGACGAGCGGTGGCGGGAGGAGGTCGGCGGCGGCCGGCGGATCGTCGGCTACGTGGGCCGGATCGCCCCGGAGAAGCAGGTCGAGGACCTCTCCGCGGTCGCGGACCTGCCCGGCACCCGCCTGGTGGTCGTGGGCTCGGGCCCGGAGGAGGACGCCCTGCGCCGCCGGCTCCCGCAGGCCCACTTCACCGGGCGCCGCAGCGGTGCCGACCTGGCGCGCATCATGGCGTCCTTCGACGTGTTCGTCCACCCCGGCGAGTTCGAGACGTTCTGCCAGACGATCCAGGAGGCCATGGCCTCGGGGGTGCCGGTGGTCGCGACCGGCCGGGGCGGTCCCCTCGACCTCGTGGACCGGTCCCGCACCGGCTGGCTCTATCCCCCGGGCGACCTCGGGGCGCTGCGCGGGCACGTGGCGGATCTCCTGGGCGACGAGGCGAAGCGGGCCGCGTTCGGCGTCGCGGCGCACGCGGCGGTCCAGGGCCGGACGTGGGACGTGCTGGTCGGGCAGCTGCTCGAGCACTACGAGCGCGCCGTGGCGCTCTCGGCGCAGGGGCAGGGGCGCAGCCGCCGGCACCGCCGGGCCGTCTGAGGGCTACCGGCGGGCGGGGGACGCGTCCAGCACGGGCGCCCCGGTGCCGGCGTACCGCCCCGGCTCCGCGGTCAGCACGGTCAGCCCGTGGACCAGGGCCGTGGCCGCGGTGAGCCCGGCGAGCGGATCGGCCGCCCCCGTCGCGGCCAGCGCTCCCCACGCCCGGGCCACGGCGGCGTCCGCGGGGAGGACCCGGCCCGGGAAGCGCAGCTCGAGCTGCTCCGCCCACAGCGTCTCGTCGGGCCGCTCGGCGAGCAGCTCCCCGAGCACCGTGGCGGGCAGGAACAGCCGCCGGTGTCCGTGCCGGCGCAGGACCTCGGCCAGCTCGGGGCAGCGCTCCGGGGTGCGCACCCCCAGCAGCACGGAACGGTCCAGGAGGAGGTCCACGGCGGCGGGCCTCAGGCCGCGGCGGCGAGCTCCCCGCGGGCCGGAGCCAGCAGGAAGTCCACGAACTCGGTGCGGACCTGCACCACGCGGGCGTAGTCCTCGACGCTCATGGCGGAGACGCTGATCGCCGGGACGCTCGGCGCGGGGTCGCGGCGGGTCCCGTCCCCGGTGGCCGGGACGGCGTGGGAGGGCTGGGGGAACGCGCCCGTGCGGGCGGCGGAGTGGCGGGGGTCGGACATGACCGGGATCCTTCGTGCGCTCTTGCTCGCACCGGGTACCGCTGCTGCGGCGATGCGAGCCGCTTCGTCATCCGAACCACCCGTGAACATGGGGTTGGTGCCCGGTCAAGTCGGAGCTTGCCGACCGGGTCTCTTGAAGCTCTCCCCATTGAACCACATCGGCCGAACAGTGTCCGCGTGCGGCGACCCGGCCGGATCCGGTGCCCCCTCCTGTGCACAGGCCTTCCCCGGGGTGTCACCGCCCGGACATCTCGACGACACATCGTTGCGCTGGAATGGGTCCCGTAGTACCGGGGACGGCGCAGGCGACGGCCCCGCGCATTACGTTTCAGTGACACAACTCACGACTCGCTTGTCGAGGTGTCGGTGCCGCGGGGTAGCCTGAACCTGCTTCTCGAGATGCGGCGTCCACGCCCTCGGCCGGAGATCGACGATCCCCGGCGGAACCGTGGAGGGGCTCCGACCCGCTGCGCGCCAACCCGATGTTCCCGGGTGGATCGGATGACGAAGCGGCGGGCAACGCCATCGGATGCCTGCAAGAACGTCAGGAGAAAACATGACCATGTCCGAAGAAAGAACAGCCATCACCACCGACCAGCGCGAGGAGTGGATCGACGTGACCGTCACCGCCCTCCCCGATCTCCACCTCGTCCGTCTCACGTCGACCGACGGGGACGTGCAGGAGTACCTGAGCCCCGAGGCCGACGACCTGGCCGCCGCGGCGGAGCACACGGAGGGTACGGCGCAATGGTGCGCCAAGTACCGCCAGCTCCTCGTTCCCGGAGCCCTCGCGGCGACCGGACGGCACCCGTTCTTCAAGCTCCACCCCTCGTCCCTCCCGCTGTCGGCATAGCCGGCGGACAGGAGCGCACGGAGGCCGCAGCCCGTCGGGCTGCGGCCTCCGTCGTGCGGGAGGACGGTGACGTCCGGAGCGCCGGTGGGACCCGCGGGGTGCTCACTCGAGGCCGTAGTCCCCCGCCGAGCCCCAGCCGCCGCCGGCCTCGTCGGCGGAGCCGTCGAATCCCCACTCGGAGGCCTCGACCTCGAACGGCACGGAGACGTCCAGCTCGGCGTCGGAGACCCGGTTCACCACGAAGGGGTCCTCCGGCTCCTCCGCGGCGGGGAGCGGATCGGGAACGGTCACGGCGCTTCCTCCCGGTGCTGCTCGGCGGGTACGACGACAGAACCGCCGCCGGGCGCAGCCCGACGACGGTTCTGGAGGATCAACGGGCCGGAGCCCGCGGAAGATCCTTAGGAGATGACGTTGATGTTCGCAGCCTGGGGGCCCTTGGGGCCGTCCTGGGTCTCGAACTCGACGCGGTCGTTCTCGTTCAGCGAGCGGAAGCCGTTCGAGTTGATCGCGGAGAAGTGGGCGAAGACGTCCTTGGAGCCGTCCTCGGGGGTGATGAAGCCGAAGCCCTTGTCAGCGTTGAACCACTTGACGATACCGGTAGTCATGGGAGACCTGATCCTTCATGAGATGAACGTTTCCCGACGTTCGAGAAACAAAACAGTTGTGATGCATGGAAAACGTCTTCTCAGAAAAACTGCTGCACCCGAGTGGGCCGAACTGCTTGAAAGACAAAAACGAACCTCAACAACTGCGGACTACTCTACACGAGATCCGGCGCCGCACCACCCGGGACGGGGCGCCGGACCCGGCCCGGCACCGGGGACCGCTCAGACCGGCGGGGCGCCGAGCTCGATGAGGAGCACTCCGCCGGCGATGAGGGCCACCCCGGCCGCCGTCACCCAGGTGAACGGCTCGCGGAACAGGACCCGGCCGGCCAGTGCCGTCAGCGCCACGCCGGAGGCCGACCAGATGCCGTAGGCGACGCCCAGCGCCATGCCCTCGGCCAGGACGAGGCTCAGGCAGGTGAACGCCACCAGGTAGCCGACGGCCACGGCGGCGTACCAGCGGCGGCGGCCCCGGGCTGCCATCCGCAGGGACAGGGTTCCGGCGACCTCGGTGAGGATCGAGACACTGAGGAAGAGCCAGGCCATCAGGCCGCCTCCTCGGTCTCGGGGGCGGGGCGGCGGGAGCCGAGCTCCACGCAGAGCACGCCGGCCACGACCAGCACGATCCCGGCCAGCACGGCCGGGCTCAGCCGCTCACCGTAGACCACGGCCGCCGACAGAGCGGTGAGCATCACCCCGAGGGCGGCCCACACGCCGTAGGCGACCCCCACCGGCATGCCGCGGCGCAGCACGGCCGCCAGGAGGGTGAACGCGGCGAGGTAGCCGGCGACGACGAGCGCGTACCAGGCGGGCTCGTCCAGAGCCGCCTTCAGCGACAGTGTGGCCGCCACCTCGGCGAGCACGGCGGCGAGCAGCAGCAGCCGGCGCAGCACGGCTCAGCCCTCCAGGAGCTCGTCGGCGACCGCCCTGACCCGGGCCCGTTCCTGCGGGTCGGGGGCGAAGACGCCCGCGGCGTCGGCGAACCACACGCCGTCGGCGAGCAGCCGCACGGCCAGCAGCCGGCTCCGGCGCTCGGCGGGCAGGTCCGCGGGCAGGTGCACCCACGGCTCCACCCGCGCGACCCAGCGCTCCTTGAGCGTGGCGCGCAGCCGCTGGTCGGTGAGCATCACGAGGTCGGTCTCGTCGACCTCCCCGGACAGGCACCAGTCGAGGTAGGCGCGCAGCCGTTCCGCCGCGGGCACCTGCTCCGGGGGGCCGGGCAGGCGGCGGGCCATCTGCGCGTCCCAGCCGTCCATCACCCGGTCCACCAGGGCGAGCATCAGCGCCTCCTTGGTGGGGAAGTGGTACATCACCCCGGGCTTGGTCAGACCCGCCTGCCGCGCGGCCGACGCCAGGGAGACCGTGCCGCCGCCCCGGATCAGCTCGAGGGCGCCGTCGAGGATGCGCTCGCGGGAGGAGGTGCTCATGAGAAAGAACTTTACCAACCGGAAGGGTGGTGACACGATGTTGAGCATCCCCGGGGCGCGGGTTTCGGCCGCCGCACCGGTCCGCGGGCACGACGACGTCCCGCCCCTGCCCGGTCCGCGCTGGACCCGGCAGGTGCTCCCCGACCCGGATCACCACTTCCAGGAGGACTCGTCCCATGACTTCCGCCCTGCACCAGTCACCGCCCGAGAGCGGCACCCCACCCGCCGGGCGCTCCCGGCCGGCCGTGAACCGGACGGTCTTCGCCGGCTCGGGCATCACCATCGTCCTGTTCTCCCTGTGGGCGATCCTCGCCCCCGACCAGGCCTCCGCGGTGATCAGCGCCGTGGTCGGCTGGATCGCGACCAACATGGGCTGGTTCTACGTCCTCACCGCCACGGTGGTGACGGTCTTCGTCCTGGTCGTGGCGTTCTCCCGCGAGGGGACCATCAAGATGGGCCCCGACCACTCGAAGCCGCAGTACAACCTGTTCACCTGGACCGCGATGCTCTTCGCCGCCGGCATCGGCATCGACCTGCTGTTCTTCTCCGTGGCCGAGCCCGTCACCCAGTACTACGGCCCGCCCGCCGGGGAGGGCGGGACGGCCGAGGCCACCCGCATGGCCGTGGTGTGGACGCTGTTCCACTACGGCGTCACGGGCTGGGCGATGTACGCGCTGATGGGCATGGCCTTCGGCTACTTCGCCTACCGGTGGAACATGCCCCTGAGCATCCGTTCGGCCCTCTACCCGCTGATCGGCAAGCGGGTGCAGGGGCGCACGGGGGACGTCGTGGACATCGCGGCGCTGCTCGGCACGATCTTCGGCGTGGCCACCTCGCTGGGCATCGGCGTGGTGCAGCTCAACTACGGCCTCTACCTGCTCTTCGGGATCGAGGAGGGGACCGCGGCGCAGATCGGGCTGATCGTTGTGGCCGTGGTGATGGCCACCGCCTCGTGCGTCTCGGGCGTGGACAAGGGCATCCGCAGGCTCTCCGAGCTCAACGTGCTCATGGCCGTGGCGCTGATCGTCTGGGTGCTCGTGGCCGGCCGGACCTCGTTCCTGCTCGACGCCACGGTGCAGAACCTCGGCGACTACGTCTCCTCGCTGCCGGGGATGACCATGGAGACGTTCGCCTACACCGGTGCGGCGGAGTGGATGGCGGGGTGGACCCTCTTCTTCTGGGCCTGGTGGATCGCCTGGGCGCCGTTCGTCGGCCTGTTCCTGGCGCGGATCTCCCGGGGCCGCACCCTGCGCGAGTTCGTGATCGCGACCCTGACCGTGCCGTTCCTGTTCATCCTCATCCTGGTCTCGGTCTTCGGCAACAGCGCCCTGGCGATCGTCACGGGCGGCGACGACGCCTTCGGCCAGGCCGCCATGAACACCCCCGAGCGGGCGTTCTACTCGCTGCTCGAGCAGTACCCGGGCGCGCCGGTGCTCATCGCGCTCGCCTCGCTGGCCGGGCTGCTGTTCTACGTCACGAGCGCCGACTCGGGCGCGCTCGTGATGTCGACGTTCACCTCGACGATCCAGGACCCCACCCAGGACGGGCCCAAGTGGCTGCGCATCTTCTGGGCCGCCGCCACCGGGCTGCTGACCCTGGCGATGCTGCTGGTGGGCGGGGTGCCGACCCTGCAGGCCGCCACGCTGATCATCGGCCTGCCCTTCTCGATCGTGATGTACCTGGTCATGATCGGGTTCTGGAAGGCCCTGCGCGCCGAGCGCTCCCAGCGCGAGGGGCGCAGCTCCACCCGCCGCTCCGCGGCCGCGTCCCGCATCCCCGGCCCGGACAGCCACTGGCGCCGGCGGCTCTCCCGGACCGGCTCGTTCCCGGGCCCGAAGGCCGTGCGCCGCTACGAGGACGAGGCGCTCGTCCCCGCCCTCGCGGAGGTCGTCGAGGAGTTCCGGGCCCAGGGCCTCGACGCCGAGCTCACCAGCTCGGTGGTCGGCTACCAGGACCTGTCCGAGCACACGCTGACCGTGCGGATGGGCGAGGACCGGGACTTCTGCTACCAGATCTATCCGGTGGCCACACCCGTGCCGGCCTTCGGCGGGTTCCGCACCAACCCGGACTCCGACCTGTACTACCGCCTGGAGGTCTTCAACGAGACCGGCTCCCAGGGCACGGACGTCATGGACTGGAGCCACGAGCAGGTCATCAACGACGTCCTCGACAGCTGGGAGGCGCACCTGGCCTTCCTGAGCATCCACGACGGGCCGTCCGTCATCCAGGACGGCGAGCAGGGCCACCCCGACTGGTCCACCGACATCCACGACGTGCCGACGGGGCAGATCCCCGCGGCGAAGGAGGCACACCCGTGAGCAGCACCTTGTTCATCGACGGCCAGTGGCAGGCCGCCGCCGAGGGCGGCACCCGCACCATCGTCTGCCCCGCCGACGGCGCCGAGGTCGGCACCGTCGCCGAGGCGACCGCGCAGGACACCGAGCGCGCGATCGCCGCGGCCCGCCGCGCCTTCGACGACGGCCGCTGGTCGTCCGTGCCTGCCCCGGAGCGCGGGGACCTGCTGCTGCGGGTCGCGGCCCGGCTGCGCGAGCGCAAGGACGAGTTCGCCCGCGCCGAGTCCCTCGACACCGGCAAGCGGCTGGTCGAGTCCGAGATCGACATGGACGACATCGCCGCGTGCTTCACGTACTTCGGCAAGGCCGCCGCGGAGCAGGCCGGGCGCGTCGTCGACGCCGAGGACCCCACCGTGGTCTCGAAGGTCGTCACCGAGCCCGTGGGCGTGTGCGGGATGATCACGCCCTGGAACTACCCGCTGCTCCAGGCCGCGTGGAAGATCGCCCCGGCGATCGCCGCCGGGTGCACCTTCGTGCTCAAGCCCGCCGAGCTCACCCCGCACACGGCGATCCTGATGATGCAGGTCCTCCAGGAGGTCGGCCTGCCCGACGGCGTGGCCAACCTCGTGCTGGGCGCCGGCGCCGAGGCGGGCGCGCCGCTGTCCTCCTCCCCCGACGTGGACCTCGTCTCCTTCACCGGCGGCGTGCTGACCGGCCGGCGGATCGCGGCCGCCGCCGCGCCCACCGTGAAGAAGGTCGCCCTGGAGCTCGGCGGCAAGAACCCCAACGTGGTCTTCGCGGACGCCGACTTCGACGCCGCCGTGGACAACGCCCTCAACGCCGCGTTCGTGCACTCCGGGCAGGTCTGCTCGGCCGGGGCGCGCCTGGTGGTCGAGGAGCCGATCGCCGAGCGCTTCGTCGACGAGCTCGTCCGCCGGGCCGAGCGGATCCGCCTCGGCGGCCCCTTCGACGAGCAGGCCGAGACCGGCCCCCTCATCTCGGCGGCCCAGCGCGAGAAGGTGCACGCGTACGTGGAGCGCGCCCGCGAGCAGGGGGCGCGCGTCCGCACCGGCGGCGAGCACTCCACCGGGACGTCCGCCGACGGGTCGCTGGACCTCGGACAGGGCTTCTTCTACCCGCCCACCGTGATCGACCGCTGCACCCGCGAGATGGACTGCGTGCACGACGAGGCCTTCGGCCCCACCGTCACGGTCGAGACCTTCCGCACCGAGGACGAGGCCGTCGAGATCGGCAACGACACGATCTACGGCCTCGCCGGGGCCGTGTGGACCGCGGACGCCGGCCGCGCCCACCGCGTGGCGGGCCGGCTGCGCCACGGCACGATCTGGATCAACGACTTCCACCCCTACCTGCCGCAGGCGGAGTGGGGCGGGATGAAGCAGTCGGGCGTCGGGCGCGAGCTCGGCCCCACCGGCCTGGGCGAGTACCAGGAGCTCAAGCACGTCTACCAGAACACGGCCCCCGCCGTGACCGGCTGGTTCGCCGCACCCTGACCCGTGCCCGCCCGGCGTCGTCGTCGCCCGCACGACGACGACGCCGGCGCGCCCCTAGAACTGCCACGCCCCGAAAACTTCCCGAGACCTTCCCAAGGAGAGACATGACCACGCCCAGCACCACCCCAGCGCCCGAGACCCCGCAGGAGTTCGACTACCTGGTGGTCGGCGGCGGCTCCGCCGGCGCCGTCGTCGCCGCCCGCCTGTCCGAGGACCCGTCCGTGAGCGTCGGGCTGATCGAGGCCGGACCGCACGACCGGGGCATCGACGAGGTGCTGACCCTCAGCCGGTGGATGGAGCTGCTGGAGTCCGGCTACGACTGGGACTACCCCGTCGAGGAGCAGGAGAACGGCAACTCGCACATGCGCATGGCCCGCGCCAAGGTGCTGGGCGGCTGCTCGTCGCACAACTCGTGCATCGCGTTCTGGGCCCCGGCCGAGGACCTGGACGAGTGGGAGGAGGTCCACGGCGCCGAGGGCTGGAACGCCGAGACCGCCTTCCGGCTCTACCAGAAGCTCGAGACCAACGACGACGAGGGCGCCCACCACGGCCACGACGGGCCCGTGCACCTGATGCAGATCCCGGACGACGACCCGTGCGGCGTCGCCCTGCTCGAGGCCTGCGAGCAGGCGGGGATCCCGCGCACCACCTTCAACACCGGCAAGACCGTGGTCAACGGCGCGAACTTCTTCCAGGTCAACCGCCGCGCCGACGGCACCCGGGCGTCCTCGTCCGTGTCCTACCTGCACCCGGCCGCCGACCGGGACAACCTCACGGTCCTGCACTCGACCCAGGCCAAGCGCGTGGTCGTCGAGGACGGCCGGGCGACCGGCGTCGAGGTGGTCGACAACGCCTTCGGCACGTCCCGGACCGTGCGCGCCCGCCGCGAGGTGGTCGTCTCCGCCGGCGCCATCGACACCCCCAAGCTGCTGATGCTCTCCGGGATCGGACCCGCCGAGCACCTGCGCGAGGTCGGCGTGGACGTGCTCGTGGACGCCCCCGGCGTCGGCGAGCACCTGCAGGACCACCCCGAGGGCGTGCTCCAGTGGGAGGCCCGCCGGCCCATGGTCACCGAGTCCACCCAGTGGTGGGAGGCCGGGATCTTCACCCAGGTGGACCCGGACACCGACCGGCCGGACCTGATGATGCACTACGGCTCGGTCAACTTCGACCTGCACACCTACCGGCAGGGCTACCCCACCTCGGACAACGCCTTCTGCCTCACCCCGAACGTCACCCATGCGCGCTCCCGTGGCACGGTGCGACTGCGCTCGCGGGACTTCCGGGACAAGCCCCGGGTCGACCCCCGCTACTTCACCGACCCCGAGGGCTACGACCTGCGCATCATGACCGCCGGGATCCGCAGGGCCCGGGAGATCGTCGCCCAGTCGGCGCTGGCCGAGTGGGCCGGTGCGGAACTGTTCCCGGGCCCGGACGTGCAGACCGACGAGGAGATCGCCGACTACGTCCGGCGCACCCACAACACCGTCTACCACCCGGCCGGGTCCTGCCGGATGGGACCGGCCGACGACCCGATGTCCCCGCTCGACCCGCAGCTGCGGGTCAAGGGAGTGGCGGGCCTGCGCGTGGCCGACGCCTCGGTGATGCCGGAGCTGACCACGGTGAACCCCAACATCACCGTCTACATGATCGGGGAGCGCGCGGCGGAGCTGATCGCCGCGGACGCCTGAGCGCGTCCCGCGCAGCACCCCCGCCGCCGGACCGGGCGCGGACGGGCCCCGGGTCGCACACCGACCCGGGCCCGTCCGTCCCGGCCGCCCACTCAGCTCAGCTCAGCTCATGAGCTTGTCCACCAGGGCCTGGGCGAACTCGGGCGTGACGTCCCCGTAGTTGAGCGAGAAGTCCTCGTCCACCTTGGCGGGCAGCAGCCCGGAGCACAGGACGGCGGCGCGGGCGTAGAGCCCGGCCAGCTCCGCGCCGATGGGCACGGACAGCAGCTCCAGCTCGGGGTCGTAGGAGACGATCGGCACCCCCGCCTGCCGGGCCGCGAAGTGCTTGCCGATGCCCGAGGCCACGAACCGGGCGTGGCCGGACTCGACGTCGGCCGGGGTGCGGAACGCGTACCGGGTCCGGTGGTGGTGGTTGATCCGGTACAGCCCCGGGCGGTTCCGGTCCTCGGTGAGCTCCCACGTGGCGTCCTCGGGGACGAAGCGCTCGGCCACCCCGTTGTACTGCATCTCCGCGCGCCGCAGCTGCTCCTCGACCTCGGACAGCGGGGGCAGGGTCTCCAGCATCGCGGGCCCGGCGTCGAAGACGACGTCGCACAGCCCCACCGGCAGCGCCTCCTGCAGCGTCCCGAGGTCCACGTCCTGCAGCAGGGTGGTCCCGTGGTCCTCCGGGGAGAGCACCACCACGGACGCCTCCTGGGCCGCGGCCGCCTCCGCGACCACGGCCTCCTTCTCCGGGGTCCAGCCGCCCGTGAGCAGCACGGAGCCGTCCACGAGCTGGGTGAGCGAGGGCCCGCAGACCTGCCAGCGCCGCACGGTCCAGTGCTCGTCGCGGACCACCTCGAGGAAGCCGAGGGCCTGCAGGTGGCCCACGAACCACTCCTCGAACCGCTCGGAGTCCTCGAGCTGGCGGGCCACGATGGACAGGCTCGAGCGCTTCCCGCCGCCCAGGAACGTGAGGGCGTCCCGGAACGGCGCCCAGGACGTCGGGTACTCCCCCTCGTCCGGGCCGATGAAGCGCAGCGCCTCCACGGAGCCGGTGGAGGTGAGCGCGGAGGGCTTCGTGAGCCGGCCCGGATAGCGCTTCTGCAGCCCGCACTGGGCGCACTGCCCGAAGATCCACGGCGCCTTCGCCTTGGGCTCCATGGCCGGCAGCACGATGCGGTGCCGGCCGGTGGCCAGGCAGGAGCGCCCCTCCGGCTCGGGCAGCGCGTTGGTGCGCTCGAGCAGCAGCTGCCCCTCCGAGGAGTGCCAGCCCGGGGCGCCGGGGACCTCGTGGTCCCCGGCGGCCTCCCGTGCGGGCAGGTTGTCGAACGCGCCCTGCACGTACCGCTCGGGCAGCTCCGCCACGATGCCCGCGGTGACGGGCCACAGGGGCTCCTCCTCGACGTGCACCATCTCGCCCTCGTAGCCGAGGGAGCGCTGGGTCAGGTGGAAGGACGAGTCGCGGAGCTTGAACTCGCGGCGCTGCCGGACCGTGCGCCCCGCCTTGAGGACGAGGGTGTAGTCGTTGGGCTTGAGGGTCCGGTCCGCCCGCGCCATCGGCGTGCCGTGCAGCGAGATCTGGAACGGGGGCACACGCCCCTCCACGAGCTTGGCCTTCTCCAGCTTGAAGGAGTGCGGGTTGCGCCACTCGCACTCCACGGTGAGGGGCGCGTCCGTGTCCGAGGTGATGGTCACCTGCGGCGGGCGCAGCGCGGACCAGCGCACCACGTCGCCGGGGATCCGCAGCCCGCCGGAGAGGGTCACGGCGGGCACGAGACGGGGCACCAGGCCGGAGAAGTTGTCGTTCGCGGTCAGCTCCGGGTTGCCCGCGCGCAGCACCTGCACGTCGTCGAACATCACCCACCCCTCGGCGAGGCCGTGGCTGCCGGCCTCCACGAAGCGGTAGTCCGGGGAGGCGGAGTCGTCGAGGATCCGCTTGATCTGGGCGATCCACTCCGGCTCGTCCCGGACCATGATCCGGCACGGCCAGGCCGCGGGGATGTGGTCCACGGAGATGAAGGTGTCCGAGAACCCGTCCTTCGCGAAGATGACGACGGGACGCGGGTGGCGCTCGAAGCGCACGTCCCCGGCGCTGAGCTGCAGGGTCCCGCCCAGCAGCGTCCCCGGGTCCATCCGCGCGGTGTAGGCGGAGACCCCCAGGAAGGCGTCCCCGATGAAGGACAGGAACACGGTGCGGGGCCCCGCCGTGGTCTCGAGCTCCACCTCCCGGCCGGAGAGGAAGCGCTTGGGCACCACGAAGCCGAGCTCGAACACGGGGTTGCCCACGTAGTCGGTGCTGTCCGTGAGGGACAGCGAGCAGGACTTCACGGCGCTGCGGCCGGGCCCCCGGCCGTTCGCGCGGACCTCGGCGCGGGCCTGCTCGCGGGACTGCTCCCAGACCGCGAGCTCCGCGAGCGCGATCTCGAGACCGGGCTCGCGGGTGAGGGGGTTCGCCCAGACCTGCTTCATGGCCTTGGACGCCTTCGTCTCGGCCATGTCGAGCCAGAAGTCGAGGTAGACCCCGAGCTCGGCGGCGGAGAGCCCCTGCGCGGTGGTCATCCCCAGGTCCTCGAACATGCGGTGCAGCTGGCGCCGCTCGGCCTCGCCGAACATCGTCTGGGACAGCGCGAGCCCGACCGGCCGCTGGTTCACCGCGTACGCCGTGGGCAGCCCGATCTCGCCGTTGCGCAGCTCGAGCCAGTAGCGCAGCGCGTCCCAGTACGCCTCGGTGTCCTTCTTGAAGGAGGACTCGAGGGCCTTCGCGTTCTCCGGGCCGGCCTGCAGGAGCACGGTCAGGGGCAGGAAGAACGTGGAGACGGACTTGTTGCCCGTGCGCGCGGCCAGGGTCGACATGTGCCGCCCGGCGAGCGCGAACAGGGCGAGCAGGGCGACGACGGGCGGCGGCGGGATCTCCGCGATGGAGTCCAGGCTGCGGCGGGTGGCGCGGTACCACTGGCCGTTGAGCCGGTTGAACACGTCGAACACCGAGCGCCGCCCGTCCTCGGTCACCAGCAGGGGCGTCACCGAGTCGGCGAGCGCCCGCAGGGTCGAGGGCCCGTCGAGGCCGCGCTCCTCGCCGATCGCGGCGAGCGTCTTGTCGTCGAGGTCGAGGTAGATCAGCTCTCCCGCCCGCTCCGGGCCGAAGAACGCCGCGCAGACCGCGTCGTTCCAGCGGAGGTAGGCGAGCTCCTCGGCACTGTCGGCAATGGCATGGTCTCCGAGGCGGAGCCCAGCAGTGTCGGGCACGAGTCCTCCGTCCGCGGCCGCACGTGGGGCCGCTGTCGTCGTTCGAGGGGTCGCCTCGATTATAGAGAGCCTGCGGGGCCGCTCCGCACGCGCGGCGCCCGGCGCCCCGGCCCGATACGGTGGGACGATGCACTCCCCTCCCGGTCCCCTCGTGGACTCCCGGCGGCTCGTCGCCGCCTCCGGGCCCGCCGTCTTCCGCCGCGGCCAGGAGTACTTCCGCACCGGACGCGTGCGCGCCGTGCGCTGGTCCCCGGGCGCCGAGGGGTCCGGCAGCCTCTCCGCCGAGGTCGAGGGCTCCGGGTCGGTGTACTCGGTCTCCGTGCGGGTCGGGGCCGGCGGCGCACCGGGACCGGCCTGGTGCAGCTGCCCGGCCGGCGGGTTCTGCAAGCACGCCGTGGCCACCGTGCTGCGCCACAACTTCGAGACCGCGGTCCGGGCCCACCAGCAGGGCGGGACCGCGGCGCCGTCGTCCCCGGCCGGCGCCGCGGCCCCCGAGGGTGCCGCCCCCCGGGCGGGCACCGCGCCCGGGCGACGCGGCGGGGCGCCCGACTGGAAGGACGCCCTGACCGAGATCCTGGGCGGGCCGGACCCCGCGGAACCGCCCGCGGAGGAGCCCGAGGGGGTGGCCCTGGAGTTCGACCTGCGCCGGGAGCCGTACCGCTACGTGCACGGCACGGGGCGGGCGGGCTCGCCGTGGCACCTCTACGTCCGCCCCGTGCGCCGGGGCCGGCGGGGCGGGTGGATCAAGGGCGGGCTGGACTGGGAGAGCGTCACCGCCGACGCCGGCCGGTGGTCGCTGAGCCCCGCGCAGGTCGACTGGTTCGACGAGCTCCGGGCGCTGAGCGCCACCCGCTCCCCCTACGCGGTGCACGACCGGCACTGGATCCGGCTCGACTCCTACGCCTCCCCCCTCCTGTGGGGCATCCTCGCCCGGGCGGAGACCGCCGGGATCACCCTGGTCGGCCGGGAGCACGGGCTGCCCGTGACGGTCGAGGAGCCCGGACGCTTCCACGTGGACGTGCTGCGCGGGCCCGGGAAGGACCTCGAGCTGCGGCCCACGGTGGACAGCGGCGGCCGCCGGATCGCCCTGGGCACCGCCCGGATCATCGGGGACCCCGGGCACGGGCTGTTCGCCCCGGACGGGGACCCGCAGGACGTCGCCGACACCGAGGACCTCAACGTCTTCCCGCTGCGCCTCGTGCCCCTGGCCACCCGGCTCACCCGCGAGCAGCGGCGGTTCCTGGACACGGCGGGCGGTCTGCGGATCCCCGAGGACGAGGTCGAGGAGTTCTTCGACCGCTACTTCCCGCGCCTGCACCGCAGCATGGACGTGGACACCGGGGACGGGTCGATCGAGCTGCCGCAGGTCGCGGACCCCGAGCTGGTGCTCACCCTGGAGCACCAGGAGCTCACGATCCGCGCCCGCTGGGAGTGGGAGTACCAGAAGGGCCGCGACCGGATCCTGCTGCCCTTCCGCCCCGAGGACCCGCTCGCCGACGAGCCCGTCCACCGCGAGTCGTCCTGGGAGACGGCGGTCGCCGCCGCCGTCCGGCACCGGGCGCCGGGGGTGGACTTCCGCCGCTCGAGCTACGTGGCGCAGGACGCGCTGGTGCTCGTGCGGGAGTGGCTGCCCGCCCTCGAGAAGGTCCCGGACCTGCGGATCGAGCACACCGGCGGGCGCATGGCCTACCAGCAGATCGCCGACCCGCCCACCATCACCGTCAGCACCGCCGCCACCGAGCGCCGCGACTGGTTCGACCTCGGGGTCACGGTCAAGGTGGGCGAGTTCTACATCTCCTTCGCCGACGTCTTCCGCGCCCTCGACCTCGGCCAGGACGTGATGCTGGCCCCGGACGGGTCCTGGTTCTCCCTGGACCGCCCCGAGTTCGACCGGCTGCGCGAGCTGATCGCCGAGGCCCGCTCGCTGCAGGAGACCCCCGAGGGACCGCTGCGCATCCACCGCCACCAGGCCGGGCTGTGGCAGGACTTCGAGGACGTCGCGACGGACACCGACCAGGCCGAGGCCTGGCGGGCGGGGGTGCGCTCCCTGCTCGAGCTCGAGGCCCTCGAGGCGCCCCCCGTGCCCGCGACCCTGCACGCCGAGCTGCGGCCGTACCAGCGCGACGGCTACTCGTGGCTGAGCGTGCTGTGGGACCACGGCCTGGGCGGGATCCTCGCCGACGACATGGGTCTGGGCAAGACCGTGCAGGCCATCGCCCTGATCTGCCGCGCCGTCGAGCGCGACCCGGACCTCCCCCCGTTCCTGGTGGTCGCCCCGACCTCCGTGGTGCCCAACTGGACGGCGGAGATCCGCCGCTTCGCCCCGTCCCTGCCGGTCGTGGGCGTGACCGACACCCAGGCCAAGGCCGGCACCGATCTCGTGGACGCCGCCGCCGGCGCCCGTGTGGTGGTGACCTCCTACACGCTGCTGCGCCTGGACGAGGCCGCCTACCGGGGGATGCCCTGGGCGGGGGTGCTCCTCGACGAGGCGCAGTTCGTGAAGAACCCCCGGACCAAGGCGCACCGGGCCGCGAAGGACCTGGACGCCCCGTTCAAGCTGGCGATCACGGGCACCCCCCTCGAGAACAGCCTCGTGGAGCTGTGGGCGCTGCTGTCCCTGACGGCGCCCGGCCTGTTCCCGTCCCGGCGGAAGTTCACGGAGACCTACCAGCGCCCCATCGAGCGCGGGGAGGACGCCGCCGCCCTCGCCCGGCTGCGCCGCCGCGTCAAGCCCCTCATGCTCCGCCGCACCAAGGAGTCCGTGGACCTGGAGCTGCCCCCCAAGCTCGAGCAGACCATCGAGGTGGAGCTCTCCCCCGCGCACCGCCGCATCTACGACACGCGCCTGCAGCGCGAGCGGCAGAAGGTCCTGGGCCTGCTGCGCGACCTCGACCGCAACCGGTTCACGATCTTCCAGTCCCTGACCACCCTGCGCCTGCTCAGCCTCGACGCGTCCCTCGTGGACCCCACGGCGGACGTCTCCTCGAGCAAGCTCGACCTGCTCTTCGAGCACCTGCCCGAGATCGTGGCGGAGGGCCACCGGCCCCTGGTGTTCAGCCAGTTCACGAGCTTCCTCAAGAAGGCTGCGGCCCGCCTGGACGAGCTGCGGATCCCCTACGCCTACCTCGACGGCTCCACGACGGACCGGGCCCGGGTGCTCGAGCGCTTCACGTCCGGGCAGGTCCCCGTGTTCCTGGTGAGCCTCAAGGCCGGCGGCTTCGGGCTCAACCTCACCCAGGCGGACTACTGCTTCCTCCTGGACCCGTGGTGGAACCCCGCCACCGAGGAGCAGGCCGTGGACCGGACCCACCGGATCGGCCAGCAGAAGAAGGTCATGGTCTACCGGCTCGTGGCCCGGGACACGATCGAGGAGAAGGTCATGGAGCTCAAGGAGCGCAAGGCCAGGCTGTTCACCGCCGTGCTGGACGACGACAGGATGTTCTCCAGCGCCCTCACCGCCGAGGACATCCGGGGCCTGCTCACGCCGTGACCTGCGGGTTCGTCCACCGGCCGTTGCTGGACGCGTCATCAGGGGGTCACATTCCCCCGCACGCGCGGCGACCGGGGAGCAGGCACTAGCATCTGAAGTGCGTGGTGTCGTACGGCGGCGTGGTGTCGTACGGCGGCGCGGCCCCCTCGGCCCGGGCGCCTTCCCCGAGCCGATCCGACCATCCGACCATCCGACCGGAGGATCCTCCATGCCCCATGCCGTGGCGGGTCTCGCAGCCTTCGTGCAGCGCTATGGCTCCCTGATCCACGCGATGGCCGACCGCGGGATGACCCGCGGCCAGGTGCGGATGCGCTTCCAGCTGCTGTTCCCCGAGGAGTCGACCGCCCTGCTGGACGCGGCGATCGCCCACCTGGGCGAGCGCTTCCCGCAGGACGCCTCGGCCCCGGACCTCAACGACGGTGCGGTCGGCGCCGGCGTGTGGCTGGTCATGGCCCAGCACCTCGGCCTGGTCCCGGCCCCGGACTACGCGGCGCTGAACCTGAGCACGGCCCTGGTCCGCGACGTCACGGGGCTGCTCGCGGCGTCCGACGCCGACGGCTCGCTCACCCGGCGGACCCTGGGGCTGATCGGGGCGGCCCAGCAGCACTGCGCTGAGAAGGCCTCCTGCCGCCCGCTCAGTGCGCACAGCTACGAGATCGCACGGCTGGGCCTGTGCACGGAGTCCGACTTCCTGTGCGTGCTCGCCCACCACTGGCCCGCGCCCGAGCGCACCGTCTCCCAGCGCCTGGGCGGCGGGCGGTGGGACGTGGCGCTCGAGCGGATCGGGCTGCAGGCCGGCGCGGAGCCCGCCCTCGAGCACGTCTTCACGGAGGAGGAGTACGCGACCGCCGTGACGACGTTCCTCTCCCACTGCCGCAGCACCGGCCACCACCCGACCACCGCCCGCTACGGCCGGTGGGTCGTCGAGCAGGAGGCGGGCAGCACCCGCCGCCCCTACTTCGACGGCGTCCGCCGGTTCTTCGGCTCCTGGGAGGAGGCCATGCGCTTCGCCTCCGCCCGCCAGCCGGCCGGGGAGCCCGTCGGGGACGGCTTCGCCGACACGAGGACCTGGTCCGACCTGGCCACCCCGGAGGCCCAGGAGATGCTGGGCCGCGCCGGCATCGGCGTGGTCCTGCCGGACGCGGCGGCCCCGGTGGCCGGCGAGGACGTGTGGGAGGACCTGCGCCGGCTCATCGCCACGGTGCTCGCCCGGCTGCCCTGGAACGACTTCCTCGTCGTGGAGTACGAGCGCGACGACGACCGGTCGGAGGCGCCCGTCGCGTGGGCCGGGGTCGGCCCGCACGGCGTGGAGTGCGCCGTGCTCTCGGGCGGCCAGCTCGCGCACGCGGCCTGGCCCGTGGACGCCACCTTCTTCCACGAGGACGAGTGGAACGAGCCCACGGGCTGGGACCAGCCGTGGACCACGGCCCCGCTGGGCTTCCCGGAGGCGGCGCAGAAGCTCGTCGAAGGCCTGCGCTTCGGCTGGGGCTGCGCCGACCCGTACCGCTTCCACTGGGGCGTGGGCTCCTTCCCCGCGGAGACCCGCGACGAGGCCTCGGTCATCGCCCCCGAGCGCCGGCAGTGGCGCACCCCGGCGGCCCCGGACACCGTCGACTCCTGAGCCCCGCCCGCCCACTCATATGCCGGGGGCGAAGAATCATGCAGGATCGATATTTATCCCCGGGTGAGCGGCGTCCTAGGCTGGCACGGTCCGCTGTTCCGCCACCGGGTGGCGCCGTCCGGTCCTGACGCCGCCGTCCGGTCCTGCGGTCGGACGCCGTCACCCGACCCCGCCCCCAGGAGCACCCCATGAGCCGCCACGTGCCGAGCACCACCCGGCAGGACGGGCAGCCTGCCCGCGGCCTCCGGCGGGACTGGTCGGCGTCGGCGGCCCTGGCGGGCTTCGTGGCCGTCGTCGTCTCCTATTCGGGCCCCGTGCTCGTGGTCCTCGAGGCGGCGCGGGCGGGCGGGCTCAGCCCGGAGCTCACCTCCTCCTGGCTGTGGGCCGTCTCGGTCGGCTCCGGCGTCACGTGCGCCCTCATGAGCCTGTGGACGCGCCAGCCCGTCATGGTGGCGTGGTCCATCCCGGGGGCTGCGCTGCTCATCACCTCGCTCGGCAGCTACTCCTTCTCCGACGCCGTGGGCGCCTACGTGGTCACGGGCGTCCTGGGCCTGGTCCTGGGCGTGACGGGGCTGATCGGCCGGATCCTGGCCGCCGTGCCGAAGCCCATCACCGCCGCCGTCCTGGCCGGCGTGCTCTTCCCCTTCGCCATCAAGGTGGCGGCGGCCGTCGTCGAGAACCCGTGGGTGGCCGGCGCCCTCGTCCTCGGCTACCTCCTGGGCCGGCGGTTCTTCCCCCGCTACGCCGTCTTCGCCGCGCTGGGCCTGGGCGTGCTGGCGGCTCTCGTCCGAGGCCGGATCGAGCCCGTGGCCCTGGACCTGTCCCTCACCCAGCCGGTGCTGACCGTGCCCACGTTCTCGTGGGAGGCGATCGCCGGGATCAGCATCCCGCTGCTGATCGTGACCGCGGCCGGGCAGAACGCCCCGGGCCTGGCCATGATGCACACGGCGGGCTACGCCGCCCGCGACCGCCTGCTGCTCGGCGCCTCGGGCGTTGCGTCGGTCGCCTTCGCGCCCTTCGGCAGCCACGCCCTGAACCTCGCGGCCGTCACCGCGGGCATCGCGACCAGCCCCGAGTCCCACCCGGACCTCGGCCGCCGCTACGTGGCCGGCATCTCGTGCGGGGTCTTCTACGTCCTCTTCGGCCTGTTCGCGGACACCCTCGTCGCCGCGTTCGCCGCGATCCCCCCGGGGATGATCACGGCCCTCGCGGGGGTGGCCCTGCTGGGCGCCCTGCAGGGGTCCTTCTTCGACAGCATGCACCCCGGCCGGCACCAGCCGGCGGTCATCGAGGCGGCGCTCATCACCCTGGTGGTCACGGTCTCCGGCATCGCCCCCTACGGCATCGTCTCCCCGTTCTGGGGCATGCTCGCGGGCATCGGGTCGTACGCGATCCTGCGCCGCCCCGCGGCGGCCGCCACCCGCTGAGCACTCCCGCGCGGCTTCGGCGCACCGAATCCCGGGGCCGGCGCCCCGGGTCTACACTCGTCGGGAAGCGAAGGGGAGTAGTTCCCGGGTGCCGTGCACCCGTCGGTCTGTCGCCATCCCGGTCTCGACGAGGAGTCCCGGCAGCCCACCCGTGCCCGCGGGCGAACGAGACCTTCCGGACGACACCGCACCCCGGTCGGACCCCGCGCGCCCCGTGCCGCCCCGGGCCGCGCCGGGCCCGAGGAAGGCCGCATGACACCCGCACCCGACGCCCACGCCCCCACGCCCTGGGGAGACCCCGCCCGCCCGGCCCGGCCCGAGCGCGGACAGATCCGCCGCTGGCGCAAGTACCTCGCGGAGGAGCGCGCCGAGGCGCGGATCTACAGCCTCCTCGCCGCCCGCAGCACCGGCCGGGAGCAGGAGATCCTGCACCAGGTCGCCGAGGCCGAGCAGCGCCACGCCGAGCACTGGGTCCGGCTGCTCGGCCCCCACGCGGAGGCCGAGGCCCGGCCGTCCCTGTACTCCCGGCTGCTGATCTTCCTCGCCACGCACTTCGGCTCCGTCTTCGTCCTGGCCCTGATCCAGCGCGCCGAGAGCCGCTCCCCCTACGACCGGGAGGAGGACGCGTCCGACGCCATGGCGGCCGACGAGGCGGTGCACGAGGAGATCATCCGCGCCCTCGCCACCGAGGGCCGGCACAAGCTCTCCGGCAACTTCCGGGCAGCGGTCTTCGGCGCCAACGACGGCCTCGTGTCCAACCTCGCGCTGGTCATGGGCGTGGGTGCCACCGGCACCTCCCCCGGGATGGTGCTCTTCGCGGGCATCGCCGGCCTGCTCGCGGGGGCGCTGTCCATGGGGGCCGGGGAGTTCGTGTCCGTGCGCTCGCAGCGCGAGCTGCTCGACGCCTCCCAGCCGACCCAGGTGACGCTGCACGTGGCGCCGAACCTGGACCTGGACGCCAACGAGCTCGTGCTGATCTACCGGGCGAGGGGCATGAGCGAGGAGGCCGCCGAGCACCGTGCGGCGGAGCGGCTGGGCTTCTTCGAGTGCGACTGCGATCCCTCCCGGTCGTTCCGCGACACCGTCGAGGACGAGCCGGCGCCGCACTCCACCGTGGCCCTCGGCACCGACCTGGGGGCCGCGGCGTCGAGCTTCTGCTTCTTCGCCTCCGGCGCGATCATCCCGATCCTGCCGTACCTGGCGGGCCTCACCGGGGTCCCCGCGATGCTCGTGGCCCTCGTCCTCGTGGGGCTCGCCCTGCTGGTGACGGGCGGCCTGGTCGGGCTGCTCTCCGGGGCCTCACCCTGGAAGCGCGGGCTGCGCCAGCTGGCCATCGGCTACGGCGCCGCCCTGGCCACGTATCTCCTCGGCCTGCTCTTCAACACGAGCGTCGCCTGACCGGTCGTCACGAAGGCAAACCGAGGCTGTCCTCACTTGAGGGGACATCCCGGGCGGCCGGCGGAGCCCCCGGCTCCGCAACCGTCCGCGAAACCCCTGGTCGGAGCGGATTCCCTGCCGATTCCGCCGCCCCCGCGCCCCGCCGACCGGCCCACGTTCCGGGGGCGGCCGGAGGCTCAGGGCCCGCCCCGCGAATTCCCCGGGGAAACCGGGTGCGGACGCGGCACCGCGTCGGATAAGGTGGCGATCGTGGTGAGAACCACAGCAATGGGGGAAATTGCACGGATCGGACCGATTCGGACGCACTGGGGGGTGCACCGTCTGCGGCATCCGTGTTCTGAAAGCCGCTCAGCCCACGGCTCTCCTCTGTTGAGGCGTTCAACGCCTGCCGATGGCCGCGGGTCCTCCATGGGAGGCGCATCTCTCCCCGCGCCGGGCGGACTCCTACCGCCCGTTCCCGCGGCCATCGGTCTACACCGCACCACCTCCGCCCCGGTCGTCCCGCTCCGCACGCCGTCCCGGCGCCCTGCCCGCTGGGGCTAGGATCGTAGGGCCGCGCCCGCCGTCGTCGAGACCGGACCGCGCGGCGCACCCGTCATCAGCGCCGAGGAGCCCGCCCATGCCCGCCCAGGGGACCGTCGAACACGTCCTGACCGTCCACTGCCCCGAGGCCCACGGGCTCGTGAGCGCCATCACGTCCAACCTGACGCAGCAGGGCTGCGACATCTTCGACGTGAAGCACTTCTCGGACCGTTTCACCGACGAGTTCTTCATCCGCTGCCACACCGTCAGCGAGGCCGGCACCGCCACCGTGGAGTCCCTGACCGAGGGCTTCGCCCCGGTCGCGGAGCAGCACGACATGCGGTTCCGGCTGGTCTCCGTGCAGCGCCGGACCCGGGTGCTCGTCATGGTGTCCCGCTTCTCCCACTGCCTCACGGACCTGCTGCACCGCACCAGGATCGGCGAGCTGCCCATCGAGATCGTGGCCGTGGTCTCCAACCACCTCGACCACAAGAGCCTCGTGGAGTGGCACGAGGTCCCCTTCCACCACGTCCCCGTCACGGCAGCGACCAAGCCGCAGGCCGAGGGCCGGCTGCTCGAGCTCGTGGACCGCTACGACGTCGAGCTGGTCGTGCTGGCCCGCTACATGCAGGTGCTCTCCGACGAGCTGACGCGGGAGCTGTCGGGGAAGTGCATCAACATCCACCACTCCTTCCTGCCCTCGTTCAAGGGCGCCAAGCCCTACCACCAGGCCTACGCCCGGGGCGTGAAGATGGTGGGGGCCACCGCCCACTACGTGACGGCGGACCTCGACGAGGGCCCGATCATCGCCCAGCGCGTCATGCCCGTGGACCACGCCCACACCCCGGCGGACCTCGTGGCGGTGGGCCGCGACGCCGAGATGCAGGCGCTGTCCCGCGCCGTGAAGTGGCACGCCGAGGGCCGCGTGGTGCTCTCCGGCAACCGCACCATCGTCCTGGTCTGACCCGGCCCCCGCGCCCCGGGGCGGCCGGGCGCGCTCATGCGCGGGCGGGCCGGCGGACCGGCGGCGCCGAGCCGTCGGACGTCCCGAGAGGCTCCACCCGGACCGGGGCGCCAGTCTCGAGCGAGCGCTGCGCGGCGTCGGCCACCCGGGAGGCCGCCACGGCGTCGCGGGCCGTGCAGGGGCTGGGGATCTCCCCGTGCACCACGCGCACGAAGGCCGCCATCTCGCGGCGGTAGGCCTCGGCGAAGCGCTCGTGGAACGTGGTGTGCGGGGGCCCGGCCGGGAATCCGACCCCGGGCTCGGCCGAGCGCATCGCCATGTGCTCGTCCATCCCCACGGCCACCGAGCCCTTCGAGCCCTGCAGCTCGAGCCGCACGTCGTGGCCCGCGCCGTTGTAGCGGGTCGCGGCCACGGTGGCCACCGTGCCGTCGTCGAGGGTGAGCACGGCCAGCGCGGTGTCGACGTCGCCCACCTCGCCGATCCGGGGGTCCCCGCGGTTGGACCCGCGGGCGTACACCTCGACGACCTCGCGGCCGGTGATCCAGCGGAGGACGTCGACGTCGTGCACGGAGCAGTCCCGGAACAGCCCGCCCGAGGTCGCGAGGAACTCGACCGGCGGCGGGGTCATGTCACCGGTCATCGCGCGCACGGTGTGCAGCCAGCCCAGCTCGCCCGCGGCGTACAGCTCCCGGGCCCGGACGTAGCCGGGGTCGAAGCGGCGCTGGTGACCGATCTGGACCACGCCCTGCACGCGCTCGATCTCGTCGAGCAGGGGCAGCGCCTCCGCCACGGACAGCGCCACCGGCTTCTCGCAGAAGACCGGCAGCCCCGCGGCCAGGCCCGTCCGGATCAGCTCCGGGTGCGTGGCCGTGCCGGTCGCCACGACGAGGCCGTCCACCCCGTCCTCGAGCAGCGACTCGACCGTGGGCTGCGGCACCGCCCCCGTCCGGCCGGCCACGGCGGCCGCCTGCTCGGGCACGGCGTCCACGATGCTCAGCCGCACCGCCGGCTCACCCCCGGGACCGCGCAGGGCGGCGAGGTGGGCGGCGTGCATGGCGCCGATGCGGCCGGCGCCGATCAGTCCGATCCGGACGGTCATGGCGGGGAGTCCTTTCGACGGGGAGGGGTGCGGTGGGACCGACCCCGCGCCCGGAGTTCTCCGGGGGCGCGGGGCCGGGGTCCGGTCAGGCGCGGGGGCGGGCCTGAGACTCGGCCATGTCGGCCTGGACCTGCTGCATCTGCGAGGTGTGCCCGCCGAGCTGCTCGAGCTCGTGGGTGAGCTCCTCCAGCTCGGCGCCGCCGGCCATCTGGGCGGTGAGGTCCCCGAGCAGGATGTCCTTCTTCTCGTAGTAGCCGATGGACCGCCCGCGCTTGAGCAGCAGGAACCGGTCCCCCACGGGGTAGGCGTGGTGCGGGTTGTGGGTGATGAACACCACGCCCAGGCCGCGTTCCTTGGCCTGGAGGATGTAGCGCAGCACCACCCCGGACTGCTTCACGCCCAGGGCTGCGGTGGGCTCGTCCAGGATCAGCACCTTCGCCCCGAAGTGCACCGCGCGGGCGATGGCCACGCACTGGCGCTCCCCACCCGAGAGGGTGCCGATGGGCTGGTCCACGTCGCGCAGGTCGATGCCCATGTCGGCGAGCTCCTGCTTGGTGGTCTCCTTCATCCTCGCCACGTCCAGGCGCTTGAACGGCCCGAACCCGGTGGTGAGCTCGGAGCCCAGGAAGAAGTTGCGCCACACCGGCATCAGCGGGACCACGGCGAGGTCCTGGTACACGGTGGCGATCCCGGCATCGAGGGCCTGCCGGGGCGAGGTGAAGGTGGTCTCCTCCCCGCCGACCCGCAGGGTCCCGTCGGTGTGCTGGTGGAGCCCGGCGATGATCTTGATCAGGGTGGACTTGCCGGCCCCGTTGTCGCCGAGCACGCAGGTGACCTTCCCGGCGTCGACGGTCATGGTGACCTCGCGCAGGGCGATGATGTTGCCGTAGCGCTTGCCGACGTCCGCGAGCTCCACCAGGGGCGCGGCGGTGTCGGTGGTGGTGCCCGTGGGCGTGTTCTGCGTCGACACGGTGGTCACCTACTTCCTCTCGACGCGCTTGCGCACGTACATGTTCACGATGGTGGCCAGCAGCAGCATCAGGCCCAGGAAGAACTTGAACCAGTCCGGGTTCCACTCGGCGTAGACGATGCCCCGCGACGCGATGCCGAAGATCAGCGCGCCCAGGGCGCCGCCGATCGCGGAGCCGAAGCCGCCGGTGAGCAGGCACCCGCCGATCACGGCGCCGATGATGTAGAGGAACTCGTTGCCCACGCCCTCCCCGGACTGAACGGAGTCGAAGGCGAAGAGGTTGTGCATGCCCAGCAGCCAGCCGCACAGGCCCACGCCCATGAACAGCCCGATCTTGGTCTTCGCCACCGGCACGCCCACGGCGCGGGCGGCGTTCTCGTCCCCGCCCACGGCGAAGATCCAGTTGCCGATCCTCGTCTTGAGCAGGATGAACGTGGCGACCGCCACCAGGGCGATCCAGTAGAAGACGGTGATCCGCACGTTCACCCCGGCGATGGTCACCGAGGAGGCGAAGATCGCCTTGGCGGAGTCGAAGCCGTCCATGGTGCTGATCGAGGGCGAGGAGACCGAGCCGCCGATCAGCCGGGTCAGGGCCAGGTTGAGCCCCGTGAGCATGAGGAACGTCGACAGGGTCACGATGAAGGAGGGCAGCTTGGTGCGCATCAGCAGCCAGCCGTTGATCAGCCCGATCGCCAGCGAGGTCAGCAGGGCGATGCCCACCCCGACCCAGACGTTGACGGCGAAGAACCAGCTGAACATCGAGGCGGCCAGCGCGGAGGTGATCACGGCCACCCCGGTGGAGAGGTCGAACTCCCCGCCGATCATCAGCAGGGACACCCCCACCACCATGATCCCGATGGTCGAGGCCCCGTAGAGCACGGTGGAGATGGACTGGGCCTGGGTGATCGAGGGGGCGGCGACGGCGAAGAACAGCGCCACCACGATCGCCCCGACCAGCGCCCCGATCTCGGGGCGGGCCAGGAAGGTGCCCAGCAGGCCCTTGGTCTGGATGCGCTCGTCGGCCGGGGCCGCGGCGGTGGGCGTGGAGGGGGCTCCGGAGGAGCCGCGGTCCGGCGCCGGTGCGGCGGCCGGTGTACGGGTGGAGGTCATGGTCTTCTGCTCCTGGGTCCCGGGCCCGCTCAGCGGATGCCCTCGTTCGCGTACTCGAGGACGTCCTCGGCGTTCGACGAGTCCACGACGGCGGGACCCGTGAGCGTCGCCTGGCCGCCGCCGATCTTGAAGGCGCCCCGGTGGTTCTGCCACAGGGAGTCCACGGACAGGTAGCCCTGCAGCCACGGCTGCTGGTCGATGGTGAACAGCACGTCGCCGTCGACGACGGCCTGGGCGAGGTCGCCGTTCATGTCGAAGGACGCGACGGTCGCGTCGCTGCCGGCCGACTCCTTCGCCTCGAGCAGGGTCATCGTGTAGGGCGCGCCGAGCCCGATGATCGAGTCGGCCTCCGTCGAGGCCTGCAGCTTGGCCGTGGCGGTCGAGGACACCTGGGTCATGTCCGTGCCCTGCACGTAGAGGATCTCCGTCTCGGGCAGCGCCTCCTTGACGCCGGCGCACCGGGCCTCGAGGCCCACGTGGCCCTGCTCCTGGATCACGCAGATCGGGTGCTGCAGGCCCTCCTCCTTGAGCCGCTCCCCCGCCGTCTGCCCGGCCAGCTGCTCGTCGGACCCGAAGTGCGCGAACGCGCCGAGGTCCTCGAACTCGTTCTCGCCGGCGTTGAGGGTCACCACCGGGATGCCGGCCTCCTCGGCCTGGGCCAGCACGTCCCGCAGGGCGTCGGGCTTGGCCAGGGTCACGGCGATCCCGTCGACGCCCTGGTCGATGTACTGCTGCACGAGCTGGGCCTGGCGCCCGCCCTCGGGATCGGAGGCGTAGAGGAACTCCACGTTGTCCTTCGCCGAGGCCTCCTCGGCGCCCGCGCGGATCCGGTCCCAGAACGTGTCGCCCGGGGCGGCATGCGTGATCATGGCGATCTTGATCTGCTCGGTCTGGGCCGCCTGGCCACCGCCGCCCTCGCCCGCGGCCGTGGTCTCCCGGCCACCCTCGGACGAGCAGCCGGCGAGCGCCATGGCCGGGACCAGCAGGGCGGCGGCGGCCAGGAGACGCCGGGGTGCCCTGGGCCGCAGGCTCTCGGGGGAAGGACGTCGTGCACTCATGGGAATTTCTCCTCGTGTCGTTGCGGGGCCTCGCGCCTCGGGGCGCCGCCTCGGCCGTCCGCTTGGGGATCATCCTGGGTGACCCGGATCACAGATGTCAATAGAATGTATGGACATATTCACATCTCCCCCTTCACAATGGAGGAAGTCGGCGGTCCCGCCCGCTCGGTTCCACTCCTTGGAGGTCCACCATGTCCGGCCCACTCCGTCTCACGGTCGACAAGACCTCCCCCGTGCCCCTCTACCACCAGGTGGCGCAGGGGCTGGAGGACGCGATCCGCAGCGGTGAGCTGCCCCCGGGAACCAAGCTGGACAACGAGATCGACCTCGCCAACCGGCTCAACCTGTCCCGGCCCACCATGCGCAAGGCCATGGACCAGCTCGTGCGCGCCGGGCTGCTGGTGCGCAAGCGCGGTGTGGGCACCCAGGTGGTGGGCAGCCAGGTCCGCCGCTCGCTCGAGCTGACCAGTCTGCACGAGGACCTCCAGCGCAGCGGGGGCAGTCCCAGCACGGACGTGCTGGACTTCGCGCGGATCCCTGCCGACGACGAGGTGGCGCTGCTGCTGGGCATCGCGCCGGGCGACGAGGTCTACCACCTCGTGCGCCTGCGCGGCACGGACGGCGAGCCGCTGGCCCTCATGGAGAACTGGATCCCCTGCGCGCTGTGCGAGCTCACCCGCGAGCAGCTCGAGCAGGAAGGGCTGTACTCCCTCATGCGCGGCCAGGGCGTCAACTTCCAGCTGGCCCACCAGCGGGTGGGCGCCGTCTCGGCCGACGCGTTCCAGGCGGAGCAGCTGGGCGTCGAGCCCGGCGCCGCGCTGGTCAGCATGCACCGCACCGCCATGGACGACCTCGGCCGGCAAGTGGAGACCGGCCGGCACGTGTACCGGGCCGACAAGTACACCTTCGAGCTGACCCTCGTCCAGCGCTGAGCGCCGGACCACCGCCTCGGCCCGAGACCACCGCACGACGACGACACCGGAAGGCACACCGACCCATGCACACCGACAGCCCCCGCCCCGAATGGGTCCACCCCAAGGACTCCGCCGCCCAGGACGGCTGGTTCGTCTCCCTGGGCGGCCACGACTCCGCCGCCGAAGTCCCCGGCTGGGCCCACACGGGCCTGCGCGTGGCCGACCTCGGCCCGGGCGGACGGATCCACCTGGACGCCGCCGAGGAGGAGCGCATCGTGGTGCCCCTGGCGGGGAGCTTCACCGCCGAGACGGGCGGCGAGCGCTACGACCTCGCCGGCCGGTCGTCGGTCTTCGCCGGCCCCACCGACGTCCTCTACACCGGGATCCGCCGGGACCTGACCGTGTCCACCGCCACCGGCGGCCGGGTGGCCGTGGCCTCGGCGCCCGCCCGCGCGGAGCACCCGACGCGGCTCGTGACCCGCGAAGAGATCCCGGTGGAGCTGCGCGGGGCGGGGAACTGCTCGCGCCAGGTGCACAACTTCGGCACGCCCGCCGCACTGGAGGCCGACCGGTTCATCGTGTGCGAGGTGCTCACCCCGGCCGGCAACTGGTCCTCCTACCCGCCCCACAAGCACGACGAGGAGAAGGACGGGGAGACCGCCCTGGAGGAGATCTACTACTTCGAGACGCAGCTCGCCGAGGGCATGCCCGCCCCGGAGTCCGGCGGCACCGACCCCATGGGCTACCAGCGGGTCTACGCCTCGGACGACCGCCCCATCGACGTCAGCGCCGAGGTGCGCTCCGGCGACGTCGTCCTGGTGCCCTACGGCTGGCACGGGCCCGCCATGGCGACCCCCGGCTACGACCTGTACTACCTCAACGTCATGGCCGGGCCGGGCCGGGTGCGGGAGTGGCTGATCAGCGACGACCCCCACCACGGCTGGATCCGCCGGACCTGGGACGAGTCGGCCGTCGACCCCCGGCTGCCCTTCGGCCACTGACCGGTTCCGTGCCGATCCGTCCGGGCGACCGCACCCGGAGTCGTCCCCCGGACGACGGGACCGCCCGCACATGGAGCCGCCGGCTCGCGCTGCTCGTGTCCACCGTGCTGTTCATGGAGCACCTCGACGGCACGATCCTCGTCACCGCGGCGCCGAGCATCGCGGCCGATCTCGGCGTCGGCAGCGCCGAGATCGGCCTCGCGATGACCGTCTACCTCGTCACGGTGGCCACGTTCATCCCCGTGGGCGGCTGGCTCGCCGGCCGATTCGGGCCCCGGCGGGTGTTCTGCGCATCCATTGTCGTCTTCACGCTCGCCTCCCTCCTGTGCGCTGCCGGCAGCAGCCTCCCGGCACTGGTGGCGGCGCGGGTCCTTCAGGGCCTCGGCGGGGCCATGATGGTCCCGGTCGGGCAGCTCATCGTCCTGCGCGCAACGGACCGGCGCGATCTGCTGCGGGCCATCGCATGGATCACGTGGCCGGCGCTGCTCGCGCCCGTGCTGGCCCCGCTCGTGGGCGGGCTGCTGACCTCCTGGGCGAGCTGGCACTGGATCTTCCTGATCAACGTCCCGGTGGGCGCGGCGGCCCTCGTCGCGGCGCTGCGGCTCGTCCGGGACACGGAGACCGAACGCCGGTCCCTCGACGTGCCGGGGCTGCTGTGGTGCACGGTCGCCGTGTTCGGCCTGGTCGCCGGTCTGCAGCTCGTCCCGCACGCCGGATGGGCCGGCGCCGTGGTCGGGCTGCTGTGCGTCGCGGCCCTCAGCGGAGACGTCGCCGTGCGCTGGCTGCTGCGCGCCGCGAACCCCCTGCTGGACCTGCGGGTCTACCGGATCGCCGGCTACCGGGCGGCGAACTCGGGCGGCTTCGTCTACCGGGCGGTCGTCAGCTCGGTCCCGTTCCTGCTGCCGCTGCTGCTCCAGGACGGATTCGGCCGGTCGCCCGTGGAGTCCGGTCTGCTCGTCACCGCGGTGTTCCTCGGCAACGTGGGCGTCAAGCCGGCCACCACCCCGCTGCTGCGCCGGTTCGGGTTCCGCACCGTCCTCATCGCCTCCGTGTCCGGCGGTGCGGTCTGCATCGCGACGTTCCTGCTCCTGGCTCCGGGCACGCCCCTGTGGCTCGTCACCCTGCTGCTGCTGGCCAGCGGGGCGCTGCGCTCGATCGGATTCACCGCCTACAACTCCCTGCAGTTCGCCGACGTGGAACCGGCGCAGATCTCTTCGGCGAACACCCTGTCCGCCACCAGCGCGCAACTGGCCACCGGGCTGGGGATCGCCGTGGGAGCCCTCGTCCTGCAGCTGGCCTCGGCCGCTGCCGGAATTCTCCCCGAGGCCGGAGACCTGCTCCCGTACCGGGCGGCCTTCGCCGTCATGGCAACCCTGCTCCTGCTGCCCCTGGTCAGTGCGCTGCGGCTCCCACCCTCGGTGGCCGAGCACGTCAGCGGGCACGCCACCACCGTCCCGGCGCCACCCCGCACCCCTTCAGGAAAGAGGACACCATGACCGCTCTTCCCGAACGCCCGCTCAGCGACGCCACGACCCTGCCGGCCCTCGGCTTCGGCACCTTCCCGCACGAAGAGGCGGACTCCGCCGCAGTCACCGAGCACGCCCTGGACGTGGGCTACCGGCTGCTGGACACCGCCCTGAGCTAGGAGGCCACCGGGGTGACTCCGGCGGTGAACCAGATCGAGATGCACCCCTATTTCGGACAGCGCCCGCAGCGACAGTTCCACGCCGAGCACGGCATCCTCACACAGAGCTGGAGCCCGCTCGGGCGGGGCGGGGCCCTGCTGGCCGAACCGGCACTGGAGGAGATCGCCCGCGCCCACGGCGTCGGGACCGGTCAGGTCGTGCTGCGCTGGCACGTCCAGCAGGGGGTCGTCCCGATCCCCACCTCCGCGAACCCGGAGCGACGCCGCGTCAACCGGGAACTGGATTTCGAGCTCAGTCCCGAGCAGATGGCCGCCGTCGACAGGTTGGAGCAGGGTCGCATCTGGGGCCAGGACCCCGAGGAGTACGAGGAGTTCTGAGCCCCCGCTCCACCGGCCCAGGTGCGCGACAGGGCCCCCTCCACCCGGAGGGGGCCCTGTCGTCGTCCGTGGACGGTGTCAGCGCAGGGCGCCGACGGACGCGGCGGCGCCCTTCAGGACGCCGGCGGCGATCTCGAGGCCCTCGATCCGGCCCAGGGAGGTGTCCTCGTGCTCGATGTTGACGGCCATGTCCGGGTCGACCTCGTGCAGCGCGGTGAGGAACTCGGCCCAGTAGGCGGTGTCGTGGCCGCGGCCCAGTGCCACGAAGTCCCACGCGGAGTCCTTCGGCCACTCGTTGGCCCACTCGTCGCCGCCGAGGTTGGTGCGGTCCTCCTCGGGGGAGAGGCGGCGGAAGCTGTTGTCCAGCACACCGTAGAGCGCGGCGTTGTCCTTGTTGATCCGCACGTCCTTCGCGGCCGCGTGGAGGATCAGCGGGCCGAGCTCGCGGACCACGGCGACCGGGTCCATCTGCTGCCAGAACAGGTGCGAGGCGTCGAGCTCCACCCCCACGTGGGTGGCCCCGGTCAGCTCGATGAGCTTGCGGACGTCGACGGTGTTGAAGACGACGTTCTGCGGGTGCAGCTCCAGGGCCACCTTCACGCCGTGGTCGGCGGCCATCCGGTCGGTCTCCCGCCAGAAATCGGCGACGAGACCCCACTGGTAGTCCAGCACGTCCAGGGAGGCGGAGTTCCAGGCGTTGACGATCCAGTTAGGCACGGTGGCCCCGGGCTCCCCGCCGGGCAGCCCGGACATGGTGACCACCCGGGTCTGGCCCAGCCGCTCGGCCAGCCGGATGGAGCGGCGGATGTCCTCGGCGTGCTTCTCCCCGATGGCACGCTTGGGGTGCAGCGGGTTGCCGTTGCAGTTCAGCCCGGCGATCGACACGCCGGTGCCCTCGAAGATCGCGAGATAGTCGTCGCGGGCGGCGTCGCTCTCGAGGATCTGGTCCATGTCCGGGACGTGGACGGCCGGCAGGAATCCACCGGTGTTGATCTCGATGCCGGTCAGGCCGAGGTCGGCGATGACCTTCAGGGCCTCCGGGAGCGGGCGGTCGTGCAGGATCGCGTTGTAGACGCCGAGCTTCACAGGACGACCTTCTTTCCGTGGTGGGTGGCGGACTCCACGGCCGCCCCCAGGATCTCCATGTTGTGCACGCCGTCCGCGAAGGAGGCGTTGCGCGGCAGCGAGGCGGACTCGTCCAGACCTGCGACCTCCTCGAGGAAGGCGCGGGCCTGGTAGCCGAAGGCGTCGTTCTGGCCGAAGCCCACACCGGGGGCGTCCATGGCCAGTCCCTGCGACAGGTAGGGGTGGCCGGGGCCGAGGTTGACGGTGCGGTAGCCGTTGGTGGCCTCGGGTCCGTCGGTGAGGAACAGCTCGATCTCGGCCGGGCGCAGCTGGTTGAACCGCGCGGCACCCTTCTCGCAGAACACCTCGAAGGTCAGCGTGTTGGGGTGCCCGGCGGCCACCCGGGAGACCTCGAGGCTGCCGGCGCCGGAGGCGAACTCCGCGGAGTAGGCGGCGTAGTCGTCGTTCTCGACCGGCTCGTGGACGTCGCTGACCTCCACCAGGTGGTGGCCGGTCACCGCGCCCAGGGGCAGGGGGCGTTCGGTGATGGTGGTGGCCAGGCGTCCGCCGGACACGGAGGCGATGTCGCCGCAGAGGAACTCCGCGACGTAGGCCAGGTGGCTGCCGACATCGGCCAGCGCCCCGGAGCCGGGGCCGCCCTTGTAGCGCCAGCTCATCGGGGCCTTGGGGTTGAACCCGTAGTCGGTCCAGTACCGGCCGCTGAAGTGCAGGACCTTGCCCAGGGTGCCGTCCTGGATCAGGTCGCGGATCGCGGCGATGCCGGGGGTGCGCCGGAAGGTGAAGCCGATCCGGGCGACGGACTGCGCCTGCTCGGCGGCGGCGGCCATGGCGCGGGCGTCCTCGAGGGTGTCGCTGAGCGGCTTCTCGCACAGCACGTGCTTGCCCGCCTCCAGCAGGCCCTCGACCGCCCGGCGGTGGAAGCGGTTGGCGATGACGACGCTGACCACGTCGATCTCCGGGTCCTCCGCGACCGCCTCCCAGGACCCGACGGCCTTCTGGTAGCCGGAGCGGCGGGCCACGTGAGCCCCCAGGGTCTCGTTGACGTCGCCGACGGCGACGTAGCGCAGCGGGGGCAGGACGGGATCGTAGAGCGTGGGGGCCACACGGTAGGCGGCCGCGTGGGCCTGGCCTGCCATGCCGGCGCCGATGACGGCGATGCCGATGCTGTCGGTCATGTTTCTCTCCTGGACTGGGGACGGGACGGGGACGGTTCGGGAAAGGGGACGAACACGCACGAAGAGCGGCCGTTGCTCCGGGCCCTGTGGCACCGGTCATGATTGGAGCGCTCCAACGAGCGTAGGATCTTCTGCGGACCGGGTCAAGAGGTTTGTCAGGACAAATTCGGGAGAGCGATCGGGGACAATGCTGTGGTGAACACTCGACCGCCCACCATCTACGACGTCGCCCGGAGCGCGGGCGTCTCCAAGTCCTTGGTGTCCCTCGTCCTGCGCGGCTCCCCCAGCGTCTCCGAGGCCCGGCGGACAGCCGTCCTGGAGGCGGTGGAGCGGCTGGGCTACCGCCCCAGCCAGGCCGCCGCGGCGCTGGCCGGGGCGACGACGCGCACCATCGGGGTGGTCATCGACGACTGGCGGAACCTGTGGTTCGTGGAGCTGCTGCGCGGTCTGCAGGAGGGCCTGGCGCCGCACGGGCTGCGGATCGCGGTCGCCGACCACACGCTCAACGCGCACGTGGAGGCGCACCCGCTGGACGGCTTCCTGTCGATGCGCGTCGACGGGCTGGTGATCGCCACCGAGCCGACCGGGGCCATGCGCGTGCCCGAGGGACTGCCCGTCGTGGTGGCCGGCCACCGGGAGGGCGTGGTGCCGGGTGCCGAGGTCGTCGCCAACGACGACCGGCTCGGCGCGCGCCTGGCGACGGAGCACCTGATCGGCCTCGGCCACCGCGGCATCGGCCACCTCACGGGCGGCGGCGGAGCGGCCCGGCTGCGGGCGGAGGGCTTCGCGGCGGCGATGGCCGCGGCCGGCCTCGAGCCCCGCACCGTCGCCGGGCACGGTGCCACCACGGAGGAGGACGGCTACGCCGCCGCGGTGCGCCTGCTCGACGCCGTCCCGGAGACCACGGCGGTCTTCGCCGCCAACGACACCATGGCCATGGGGGCGCTCGCGGCGGCCGGTGAGCGCGGGCTGCGCGTGCCTCAGGAGCTCTCGGTGGTCGGCTACGACGACTCCCCCATCGCCTCCACCCATCTCCTGCGGCTGACCACCGTCGACAGCCGCAACGCGGAGATCGGCGCGGTGGCCGCCGAGCGGCTGGTGGCCCGGATCGGCGGGGGCCCGGACACGGGGGCGGCGGTCCTGCTCGAGCCGGAGCTGGTCGTCCGCGGCTCCACGGCGGCACCCCGCGCGACCGGGTGACGGCGGGGCCCCGCGAGCGCCCCGCCGCCGCGCCGGGGAAACGGGTCAGGGCGCGGCGGGGCCCTCGCCCCGCCGCGCCCTGACGCCGGCCCCCGCTGCCACTCAGGCGCGGGCGGCCACCGGTGCCGTGCTGTAGAGCTCCGGCTTCGGCTGCATCCGCACGGGCACGATCTCCCCGCTGGCCTGCGCCCGGACGCCGGCCTCGCAGCACGCGGCCGTGGCGTAGCCGTCCCATGCGGAGGGCCCGCCGATCTGCCCGCGCGCGGCGGCGTCGACCCACGCCTGGATCTCGCGGTCGTAGGCCTCGACGAAGCGCTCCTCGAAGCCCGGGGTGACGCTGCCGCCCCAGGTGCCGGCCGTGCGGACGTAGGGTTCGGTGTCGCCGCCGATGCCCACCACGCCGGTCTCGAAGGACGCCTGCGTGGCGACCTGGTAGCCGAACTGCGCGTTGACGTAGGCCTCGACCTGGGCGAGGATCCCGGACTCGGTCTCCATGAGCACCAGCTGCGGGTCCTTCTGGCCCTCCGGGGCGTTGCGGGTGGAGCGCCCGATCCGGACCTGGACCGAGGTGATCTCCTCCCCGGTGAAGAAGCGCACGGCGTCGAACTCGTGCACCACGGAGTCGTTGATGATCATCTCGTTGGTGAACCCGGGCGGGGTGGTCGGGTTGCGGTGCTGGTGGTGCAGGGTCAGCAGCTCCCCGTAGGTCTGCTCCTCGATCATCCGGCGCAGGGCGAGATAGCCCGCGTCGAAGCGGCGCATGAAGCCGACCTGGATCAGCTGCCGGCCGGCGGCGACCTCGGCCTCGACCACGCGCCAGGAGGACTCCGCGTCCGGGGTCAGCGGCTTCTCGCACAGCGTGGGCAGCCCGTGCTCGATCGCGGACAGCAGCACCTGCTCGTGCAGGAACCCGGGGGTGGCGATGAGGGCGGCGTCGATGTCGTCCCGGTCGAGCACCTCCTGGAAGTCGGTGTGGGCCACCGCGCCGGGGATGTGGGCGATGGCGGCCTCGGCCCGGGCCCGGTCGATGTCGACGACGGCGGCGATCTCGGCGCCGTTGATCCGGCGGTGGATGCGCTCGATGTGGTCGGCGCCCATGCGGCCGGCTCCGACGACGGCTACGCGCAGCGGGGTGTTCATGGTGTTCTCCTTCCGCCGCCCCTGCGGGGCGGGATGTGCGGGGCGCTCCCGCCGGTCCGGGGACCGGCGGGAGCGGGGTGGCGTGCGGGTCAGTGGTCGGACGAGGACGGGAAGGCGAAGGACGCCCCCGAGGCGTGGTGCGGCTCGGGCCACCGCTCGGTGACGGCCTTGCCGCGGGTGTAGAAGCGCACGCCGTCGGGCCCGTAGATGTGGTGGTCGCCGAACAGCGAGGCCTTCCAGCCGCCGAAGGAGTGCCAGGCGACGGGCACGGGGATCGGGACGTTGACGCCGATCATGCCCACGGTCACCTGCCGCTTGAACTGGCGGGCGTAGGCGCCGGAGGAGGTGAAGATCGCGGTGCCGTTGCCGTACGGGTTGGCGTTGATGACCTCGATGCCCTCCTCCAGGGTGTCCACGCGCAGCACCACGAGGACGGGCCCGAAGATCTCCTCCTCGTAGGCCTGCATGTCCTTCCGGACCCTGTCCAGGACGGTGGGGCCCACGAAGAAGCCGTCCTCGTGGTCCTTCACGATCAGGTCGCGGCCGTCCACGACGACGGCGGCGCCGTCCTGCTCGGCGGCGGTGACGATCCGGCGCACCCGGTCCCGGGACGCGGGGGTGATGACGGGGCCCATGTCGGAGGAGGCGTCCATGCCGTTGCCCACGGTGATGTCCTTGGCCCGCTCGGCCAGCTTGTCCACGAGCAGGTCCGCGGCCTCGCCGACGGCCACGGCCACGGACACGGCCATGCAGCGCTCCCCGGCGGAGCCGAAGGCGGCCGCGGTGAGGTTGTCGGCCGCGGAGTCCATGTCGGCGTCCGGCAGCACGATCGCGTGGTTCTTCGCCCCGCCGAGGGCCTGGACGCGCTTGCCGTGCTTGGTCGCGGTCTCGTGCACGTACTGCGCGATCGGGGTGGAGCCCACGAACGAGATGCCGTCCACGTCCGGGTGGGTCAGCAGCCCGTCCACGGCCTCCTTGCCGCCGTGCAGCACCTGGAACACCCCGTCCGGCAGTCCGGCCCGCTGCCACAGCTCGGCGATCAGCAGGGCCGGGGAGGGGTCCCGCTCGGAAGGCTTGAGGATGAAGGCGTTGCCGGTGGCGATCGCCACCGGGGCCATCCACAGCGGCACCATGACGGGGAAGTTGAACGGGGTGATGCCCGCGACCACGCCGAGGGGCTGGCGGAAGGAGTAGACGTCGATGCCGGTGGAGAACTGGTCGGAGTACTCCCCCTTGAGCTGCTCGGCGATCCCGCAGGCGAACTCGACGACCTCGAGGCCGCGGCCCACCTCGCCCTTGGCGTCGGAGAGCACCTTGCCGTGCTCGGCGGTGATCAGGGCGGCGAGGTCGTCGGTGTGGGCGGCCACGAGCTCGCGGAACTTGAACAGCACGGCGGTGCGCTTGGCCAGGGACACGTCGCCCCACGAGTCGGCGGCCTTCCGCGCCGCGGCCACCGTGGTCTGCAGGTCCTCGTCGGTGGCCAGGTGCAGGATGCCGGACACCTGCCCGGTGGCGGGGTTGTAGATCTCCTGGGTGCGGTCACCGGTGCCGGGCGTGCGGGCCCCGGCGATGAAGTGCTCGACGTGCTGGATCTGCTGGTCGGTCCTGTCGATCTGCTGGGTCATGGGACTCCTCCTTCAGTTCCCCAGCAGCGGACGCTGCCGGGCCTTGTGCTGCTGGTAGACCTCGTAGGCCTCGTTCGTGGACTCGAGGGTGGCGGTGCCCGTGACGGGCACGTCCCACCAGGACTCGGAGCTGGGCGCGTCGATCAGCGGGTCCGACTCCACGTGCACGAGCACGGGACCGGAGCCCTCGGGCACGGCCTTGGCCTCGGCCACGCACCGCTGCAGCCGGTCGATCACGCCCTCGCCGGGCTCGACCCGCAGCACGCGCACGCCGAGGGACTCGGCGTTCGTGGCGAGGTCGATCGGCAACGTCGAGCCGTCGTCGAAGCTGTGCCGCTGCCCGTCGAGGTAGCGGTACTTCGTGCCGAAGCGCTGGGACCCCAGCTGCTCCGAGAGCGCGCCGATCGAGGCGTAGCCGTGGTTCTGGATCAGCACCACCACGAGCTTGAGCCCCTCGGCCACGGCCGTGACGAGCTCGGTGTGCATCATCAGGTAGGAGCCGTCCCCGACCATGACGACGACGTCGCGCGCGTCCTGCGGCGTCCCGGCCCGCTGGGCCTCGGCCACGGCGGCCCGCCTGACCCCGAGCCCGCCGGCGATCTCGTAGCCCATGCAGGAGAACGCGTACTCGACGTGGTAGCCGAAGGCGTCCTTGACCCGCCACATCTTGTGCAGGTCACCGGGCAGCGAGCCCGCCGCGCACACGACGACGTCGCGGTCGTCCATGGCCTCGTTGACGGCCCCGATGATCTCGTTCTGGCTGGGCAGCGGCAGGTGCCGCTCGGAGAACGCCGCGTCCACGGTCGCGTCCCAGCGCTGCTTCTCGGCTTCGACGGTCGCCGCGAGGTCCGCACCGACCCGGTACCCGCCCAGCGCCTGCGTCAGTTCGACGAGCGTCTTGCGGGCGTCGGCGACGACCGGCACGGCGGTGCCCTGCTTGTAGGCGTCGAACGCCGCGACGTTGATGTTGACGAAGCGCACGTCCGGGTGCTGGAACGCGGTGCGGGACGCGGTGGTGAAGTCCTCGTACCGGGTGCCGATGCCGATCACCAGGTCGGCGTCGGCGACCACGGCGTTGGAGGCCGTGGAGCCGGTGGAGCCGACGGCCCCGAGGCACAGCGGGTGGTCCCAGTCCATGACCCCCACGCCCGCCTGGGTGTAGGTCACGGGGATCCCGGTGGTCTCGGCGAACTCGGCCAGCGCCTCGGTGGCGAAGGAGTAGTGCACCCCGCCGCCGGCGATGACCACGGGCCGCTCGGCCGCACGGATCGCCGCGACGGCCGCGCGGACGTCCTCCTCCTCGGGCGCCGGCCGGCGGATCCGCCACTCCCGGGGGGCGAGGAACTCCTCGGGCACCTCCAGCGGCTCGGCCTGCACGTCCTGCGGGAGCGCGATCGTCACGGCGCCGGTCTCGGCCGGGTCCGTGAGCACCCGCATGCCGTTGAGCAGCGCCGAGAAGAGCTGCTCCGGCCGCCAGACGCGGTCGAAGTAGCGGGACACCGGCCGGAAGACGTCGTTGACGGTGATGTCGTTGGCGTCGGGGCGCTCGAGCTGCTGGAGCACCGGGTCCGGGCGCCGGGAGGCGAACTGGTCCGAGGGGAACAGCAGCGCGGGCAGCCGGTTCGTGGTGGCCAGGGCGGCGCCGGTCACCATGTTGGTGGCGCCGGGGCCGATCGAGGTGGACACCGCGAAGGTGGCCCGGCGCCGGGTGTGCCGGGCGTAGCCGACGGCCTGGTGCACCTGGGCCTGCTCGTTGCGGCCCTGGTAGTAGGGCATCAGGGCGGGGTCCTGGGCCTGGTACTGCTTCAGGGCCTGCCCCACCCCGGCCACGTTGCCGTGGCCGAAGATGCCGAACATGCCCGGGATCGTGCGCTGCCGGTACTCCTCGGCACCGATCCGGTCGACGGTCCACTGGTTGGCCAGGAACTCCACGAGCGCCTGGGAGACGGAGAGGGTGCGGGTGCTCATCGGGCGGCTCCTTCCTCGACGGTGTGCCCCTTGAGCAGGGACGCGGCGGTGGCCACGGCGCCGGCGACGTCGCCGTCCTCGGGGTAGAGGAGGGTGCGGCCGACGGTCAGGCCCTGCACGCCGGGCAGCGCGAGGGCGGCCTCCCAGGTCGCGAAGACCTCGTCGGGCCGGCCGCTCGGGTCACCGCCCAGCAGGACCGTGGGCAGGGTGGTGGCCGCCATGACGCGCTCCATGTCCTCGACCACGGGAAGCTTCATCCACGTGTGCGCGGAGGTTCCCCCGAGCCCCTGGGCGATCGCCACGGACTGGATCACGGCGTCGGCGGAGAGGTCGTTGACGATGCCGGTGCCGGTGATCCGGGAGATGAACGGCTCCACCATCGCGATGAGGCCGAGGGCGGCGAGGGAGTCCACCACCCTGGCGGTGTTCTCCAGGACGGAGGTGGTGTGCGGGTCCTCGAAGCAGATGCGGGTGAGCATCTTGCCGCCGTCGGCGCCGATCCGGTCCAGGGCCTCGGCGGTGTGCCCCGTGAAGCGGTCGTCGATCTCGTTGACGAGGCCCGGCAGTCCGCCGCGGTTCATGGAGCCGAAGACGAGCTTGCCCTCGAGCGCCCCGAGCAGCAGCAGGTCGTCCAGCACGTCCGGGGAGGCGAGCACGCCGTCCACCTGGGGGTCCGCCAGGGCGATCTGCAGCCGGTCGAGCAGGCTGCGCCGGTCGGCCATGGCGTCGGCCTCGCCGCGCACCCGCAGGGCGCCGCGGGCCGCGTGGTCGGCGGCGACGACGAAGTTCTGCCGCCCGTGCACGGGTCCGGGGTGACGACGGCGGGAGTCCGCGGCGCGCTGGACGGCGCGCGGGTCCTCCAGCCGGACCCGGGTCAGGTGCTCGTAGCGGCGGGGGTCCGCCGTGTCGAGCTCGAGGGGGGTGGTCGTGGTCATCGGGTGGCTCCTTCGGGTACGGCGCGGCCGCGCTCGCGCAGCAGCTGGAAGACCTCGGCGGGGGTGGGCATGGCGTCGGAGCAGGAGATCTTCGAGGCCACGATCGCGCCTGAGGCGTTGGCGTAGTCGAGGACCTGCTCGAGGCTCCAGCCCTGGTTGATGCCGTGGCAGAAGGCCCCGCCGAAGGAGTCGCCGGCGCCGAGGCCGTTGACGGTCTCCACCGGGACGGGGGCCGAGACCACGCGCTCGTCGCGGGTCTTGGCCATGACCCCCTCGGGGCCGAGCTTGACGACGGCGATCCGCACGCCGGCCTCCAGCAGCCGGTCGGCCTGCTCGTCGGGGGTGCCCTCCCCCACGGCCACCGCGCACTCCTTGTCGTTGCCGATGGCGATGGTCACGTGGCCGAGCAGCTCGTGGACCTGCGCGCGGGCGTCCTCCTCGGACTCCCAGAACATGGGCCGGTAGTCGAGGTCCAGGATCGTGTGCTGGTCGGCCCGCAGCTGCTCGCGGGGACGGGCCTCGTGGGCGGCGAAGTGGGCCGCCCGGGACGGCTCCTGGCACAGGCCCGTGACGGTGGACCACAGGATCCGCGTGTCGGCCACGACCTCGGTGTCGATCTCCTCGGGCCGGATCTGCAGGTCCGGGGCCGTGGGGAAGCGTCCGTAGAAGTACAGCGGGAAGTCCTCGGGCGGGCGGATCGCGCAGAACGTGGCGGGGGTCTGCAGCCCCGGCACGGCGCTCACGAACCGGTCGTCCACGCCGTAGCGGGTGAGCTCGCGGTGCAGGAAGGTGGCGAACGGGTCGTCGCCGGTGCGGGTGATCACCGCGGTGGACTCGCCGTGGCGGGCCGCGGCGACCGCCACGTTCGACGGCGATCCGCCGAGGTACTTGCGGAACGTGGTCACGTCCTCGAGTCCGACGCCGATGTCGTCGGGGTAGATGTCGACGCTGATGCGTCCCAGGGTCACGACGTCGTAGCTCACGCGTGGGCCTCCGTCCTCTGCTCGGTGTGCTGCGGGGTGCCGGCGGCGGCCTTCCGGGCCGCCTCGGCGCGCTCGGTCATCTGCTCCAGCTGGTAGCGGGAGACCTCCATCGCGCTCTCGTCCTCGGCGAAGACCGAGGAGACCATCACGGAGTCCGCCCGGTCGAGGAAGCCGTTGGTGGCGAGGCCGCCGAAGAACTCGTCCCAGTCGACGTCACCGTCGCCGATCTTCAGGTGCTGGTGCACCCGGGCCGCGTTGCCCGGGGGGTTGGTGATGTAGCGCAGCCCGTGCGAGCGGTGGTGGTCCATCGTGTCCGCCACGTGCACCACGCGCAGGCGGTCGCCCACCGCGGCCATGATCTCCAGGGGCGCGTCCTCCATGTGGAAGGTGTGCGGGGCCACGTAGGCGAAGCCGAGGTTCGGGGAGTTCACGCCCCGGATCACCCGCCACGCCGCCAGGCCCTGCTCCACGAAGTCGTCGGGGTGCGGGTCGATCGCGATGTGCACGCCCTCCGCCTCGACGAGCGGCAGCAGCTCCTCCATGGAGCGGTAGAACGCGCGCTCGGACTCCTCGGCGAGCTCGGGCCGGCCGGAGAACTCGGTGTTCATCTGCTGCACCCCGAGGTCCACGGTCATCCGGACGGCGCGCTTCCAGTACCGCACGGCCGCCTCACGGGCGTCGGGGTCCGGGGAGGACCAGCGCAGCACGGGCAGCACGGAGGCGATCTGCACCCCGGCGGCACGGCAGACCGCCCGCAGGTCCGCGACGAGCCGGTCGTCGGCCTTGGGGTGGCCGAAGAAGGGCAGGAAGTCGGCGTGCGGCGTGAGCTGCAGGTGGTCGTAGCCCAGGTCCGCGGCGAGCTGCGGGAACTCGAGCAGGGAGTGGGTGGAATGGAACGGGGTGGGATCGAGGGCGATCTTCATGGGCGGATCTCCAGGTCTGTGGTGCGCGGACGGGTCAGCGGACGCGGGTGCGGGAGCCGCAGCCCAGCAGGTAGGAGCGCGTGCGGGTGGCGATGGGCAGCGGGACGTCGAAGGAGGAGACGGGGTACATGTCCTGCTCGACGATGCCGAAGACCGGCCGCTCCAGCTTCTCCACCTCCGCGATGACCTCCGCGAGGTCCGGCAGGCCGGCGGGCGGCTCGACCATGACACCGGCGAGGTTGGCCGCGGCCCAGGTCAGGTTCTCCCGGCGCACGCGTTCGAGGACCACGGGGTCGATCTGCTTCAGGTGCAGGTAGCCGATCCGCTCGGGGTAGCGGCGGATGAGGTCCACGGAGGACGCTCCCCCGTACTCGGCGTGGCCGGTGTCCAGGCAGAGGGTGACCAGCTCGGGGTCAGTGCGCTGCAGGAAGGTCTCGATGTCGGGCTGGCCGCACACGTGGGAGTCGGCGTGGGAGTGGAACTGCTGCTGCAGACCGAAGTCCTCGCGCAGCACCTTCCCCAGCCGGTCGTGGCCCTCGCACAGCGCGTTCCACTGCTCGGTGCTCAGGTGCTCGTTCTCGAGCGCCTGGCCCGTCACGTCGTCCCGCCACATGGCCGGGATCACCACGATGTGCTCGCCACCCATGGCGGCGGTCAGCTCAGCGACCTTCCGCGCGGGCTCCCACGCCTCCTGCCACTGGCCGGCGCCGCGATGGAACGCCGTGAAGACGGTGCCCGCCGAGACCTTCAGGCTGCGCTGGGCGAGCTCGTCGGCGAGCCGGGCGGGGTCCGTGGGCAGGTAGCCGTAGGGACCCAGCTCGATCCAGGAGTAGCCCGCCTCGGCGACCTCGTCGAGGAAGCGCTCCCAGGGGGTCTGCTTCGGGTCGTCGGCGAACCACACGCCCCAGGAGTCGGGGGCGGTGCCGATGAGGACGGGGTTCTGCTGCTGTGCCGCCGCGCCGGCGGTCGTGGAGGTCGCGCTCTGCTGCGCCATGGTGCCCTGCTTTCTGGTGCTGGACCGGCGTCACGGTGCGGATCCCGTGCGCCCGGCCGATCAGTGGTCCGGATCACAACCAGAATACGACATCAGGTCAGTTTGTAAAGACATACCGTCTAACTGCGCGCCCGGCGATCCCTGGAACCCGGTTCGGGGCCGTCGAGGGGCCGAAAGGACGCCGAGCATGTCTTCTCTTTGTCGTAATGTCTTGACATGGTTTCGAGAACGGTGGAACAGTCGTCCACCACGTGCCATCCACCGGAAGGACCCACCCGTGCCCCTCGTGCGCATCGACGTCATCGAAGACCGTCGAACCCCCGAACAGCTCCGCGAGCTCGCCGACACCGTCCAGGACGTCATGCTCGACACCTTCGCGGCCCCGCCCCGCGACCGCTACCAGATCATCACCGAGCACCGGCCCGGCCAGATCATCGCCGAGGACACCGGCCTCGGCTTCACCCGCACCGACGACCTCGTCATCGTCCAGGTGGTCCAGCAGGGCCGCAGCGAGGCCCAGAAGCAGGCCATGTACCGGGCCCTGGCCGACCGCCTCCGCGCCCGCACCGGGCTGGACCCGCAGGACCTCATCGTCTCCGTCACCGAGAACACCCGCGAGGACTGGTCCTTCGGCGAGGGCGTCGCGCAGTTCCTCGAAGGCCGGCTCTGACTCCTCGGCCGGCTCGGCGCACGGGAAAGGCCCCGTCCACGGTGTTCGCGGACGGGGCCTTCCCCGGGTGCTGGGTCGACGGGCCGGAGCCCGCCGGATCACTTCGTCTCGAAGATCTCCCGCATCAGCTGGGCGGTCTCGGACGGGGTCTTGCCGACCTTCACGCCCGCGGCCTCGAGGGCCTCCTTCTTGGCCTGCGCCGTGCCCGAGGAGCCGGAGACGATGGCGCCGGCGTGGCCCATGGTCTTGCCCTCGGGAGCGGTGAAGCCGGCGACGTAGCCGACGACCGGCTTGGACACGTTCGTCTTGATGAAGTCCGCGGCGCGCTCCTCGGCGTCGCCGCCGATCTCGCCGATCATCACGATGGCCTCGGTCTCGGGGTCCGCCTCGAACGCCTCGAGGGCGTCGATGTGGGTGGTGCCGATGACCGGGTCGCCGCCGATGCCGATGGCGGTGGTGAAGCCGATGTCGCGCAGCTCGTACATCATCTGGTAGGTCAGGGTGCCGGACTTGGAGACCAGGCCGATCTTGCCCTTGCCGGTGATGTTCGCCGGGGTGATGCCGACGAGCGACTCGCCCGGGGTGATGATGCCGGGGCAGTTCGGGCCGATGATGCGGGTGGTCTGCTTGCCGTCCGCACCGGTCCTCGACTTCGCGTAGGCCCAGAACTCGGCGGAGTCCTGCACCGGGATGCCCTCGGTGATGACGACCACCAGCGGGACCGAGGCGTCGATGGCCTCGATCACGGCGTCCTTCGTAAAGGCCGGCGGCACGAAGACGATCGACACGTCCGCGCCGGTCTTCTCGACGGCCTCGGCGACGGTGCCGAAGACCGGCAGCTCGACGCTGTTGCCGTCCTTGTCCTGGTGGGCCACGGTGGTGCCGGCCTTGCGGGCGTTGACGCCGCCCATGACCTGCGTCCCCGCCGCGAGCATGCGGCCGGTGTGCTTGGTGCCCTCGCCGCCGGTGATGCCCTGAACGATGACCTTGGAGTCCTTGTTCAAAAAGATTGACATTGCTGTTCGTTCCTTAGAAGTGTTCGTCCGGTCGGCGGATCAGTTGGCGGCGTGGGCGAGCTCGGCGGCCTTGTCCGCGCCCTCGTCCATGGTCTCGGCGAGGGTGACGAGCGGGTGGTTGGCGCCGGCCAGGATGCGCCGGCCCTCCTCGACGTTGTTGCCGTCCAGGCGGACCACGAGCGGCTTGTCCTCCTCGTCCCCGAGGATCTCGAGGGCCTTCACGATGCCGTTGGCCACGGCGTCGCACGCGGTGATGCCGCCGAAGACGTTGACGAACACGGACTTCACCTGCGGGTCGTTGAGGATCACGTCCAGGCCCGCGGCCATGACCTCGGCCGAGGCCCCGCCGCCGATGTCCAGGAAGTTGGCCGGCTTGACGTTGCCGTGCTTCTCGCCGGCGTAGGCGACGACGTCCAGGGTGGACATCACCAGGCCCGCGCCGTTGCCGATGATGCCGACCTCGCCGTCGAGCTTGACGTAGTTGAGGTCGTGCTCCTTGGCCTTCTCCTCGAGGGGGTCGGCGCTGGACTTGTCGGCGAGGGAGGCGTGCTCCGGCTGGCGGAACTCCGCGTTCTCGTCGAGGGTGACCTTGCCGTCGAGAGCGATGACCTGCCCGTCGCCGGTCTTCACCAGCGGGTTGACCTCGACGAGCGTGGCGTCCTCCTTCTTGAAGACGTCCCACAGCTTCACGAGCACGGGGACCACCTTCGCGGCGGTCTCGTCGTCGAACTTCGCCTCGCGGACGATCTCCTGGGCCTTGGCCTCGGTGATGCCCTCGGTCGGGACGACCTCGACGCGGGCGAGGGCCTCGGGCCGCTCGACGGCGAGCTGCTCGATCTCCACGCCGCCCTCGACGGAGCACATGGCCAGGTAGGAGCGGTTGGCACGGTCCAGCAGGATCGAGAAGTAGTACTCCTCCGCGATGTCCGCGCCCTGGGCGATCATGACGCGGTGGACGGTGTGGCCCTTGATGTCCATGCCGAGGATCTGCTGGGCGTACTCGTAGGCCTCGTCGGCGGTCTTGGCGACCTTGACGCCGCCGGCCTTGCCGCGGCCTCCGACCTTGACCTGCGCCTTCACGACGGTGACCCCGCCGATCTTCTCGGCGGCGGCCCTTGCTTCTTCGGGGGTGGTCGCGACGATGCCCTGGAGCACGGGGACGCCGTGCTTCTCGAACAGGTCGCGTGCCTGGTATTCGAACAGGTCCACGGGTGAATGCCCTTCTTCGTCGAAGTCGTGGGCGGCGGCGACCCGGGCAGTGTGCGGGTCGTCCTCCGACCTGGTGGTGAACGGAGCACTGCGCATCCTCCCGGCCGGGGCCGGCAGGGTGCGTCCGGGCCGTTCCGCGGAGCCGTTCCGGGCGCGGGACGTACCGGTGCACTCCCTGTACGAGACTGTAGTGCATGCTGAAACTGCGGCCACAACCGGGGGCGCGCGCGTGCGGCCCGGCGATTCTTGATTGACTGGCCCCATGAGCTCTGTCGACTCCCCCGAGAACCGGGCGTTCGCCCCTGCCGATGCCGGCTTCCTCGTCTCGATCGCGACCTTCGCGTTCGTGGCCCTCGGACTGGAGGCCGTGGTCGACGGCACGGTGCTCACCTTCACCGGCGGGATCCCCGACGTCTACCCGCTGGGCTGGCAGGTCGTCACCTGGCTGACCCTCGGCGCGGCGTGGCTCGCGATCCAGCGGGGCCTCGTGGCGTGGCTGCGCCACCGGGCGGCGGACCCCGCGGTCCCTGCGCCCTCGGACCCCGCCCCCTCCTCCGCGGTCGACCACCGGCGGACCACCACGGCCCTCGTCGTCTTCGTGCTGGCCGTCCTGCTCGGGGTGATCCTGCCCGTCTTCCTCGTGGGCGAGTGGCGCGTGCAGCCGATCCAGCTCTACCTGGACCTCTACGCGGAGTACGGCGCGGGCGCGTGGCTCGGCATGGTGGGCTTCGCCGCCTACCACGTGGGGCGGGCACTGCTCCTCGCACTGGTCCTGACGTGCATGCAGCGGGCCGCGGAGCTGCGCCGGCCGGCCCCCTGGGCACGGGTCGCCCCGGTGGGCGGGCTCGTCCTCGGGCTCCTGCTCGCCCTGCCCGGGCTGGTCCTGGGCGGCTGGGCCTCGGTCGCCACGGCCGTGGTCTGCTGCACGCTGCTGGGCGTGGTGCACAACCTCACCGGCAGGTCGCTGCGCTGGACGGCCCCCGCGGCCGTGGCGGTGCTGCTGTTCGTCTAGCGGCGTCGGCCGGGGCCCCTGTCGCCGTGCGCCCCTCCGGCTCCGACCCGGGCAGGACCGTGGCGGAGAAATGTTGCGGCGATCACAAGAATCTGCCCGCCGGGGTTCCCCACCCCGGCCATATGTCCTAACATAATGACATCAGGACCACTGAGACGTGCGTCACGCACGGAGTGACCCGTCCGACCCGTCAGCACCGTGCAGAGCGCACCGGTTGCGTCCGAGCAAAGGAACTCCCGATGGCCACCTCCTCACCCCGGGAAGCAGCAGCCACGCTGCCTCCCCTCACGTCCGGGCCGCATCGCAAGCGCCTCGGTCTCATCTCCGTCGTCGCCTGCTTCGGCGGCCTGCTCTTCGGCTACGACACCGGCGTGATCAACGGCGCGCTCCGCCCGATGTCGGAGGAGCTCGGCCTCACCCCGTTCACCGAGGGCGTGGTCACGAGCTCGCTCGTCTTCGCCGCCGCCGTCGGCGCACTGTCCGGCGGACGCCTCTCGGACGCCTGGGGACGCCGGAAGACCATCCTCCTGCTGGCCGTCCTGTTCTTCGTCGGGACCCTGGTCGTCGTGCTCACCCCCAACTACGAGATCCTCGTGCTCGGGCGCGTCCTGCTCGGCCTGGCCGTGGGCGGCGCCTCGGCGGTGGTGCCCGTCTTCCTCGCGGAGATGGCCCCGTACGAGATCCGCGGCTCGATCGCGGGACGCAACGAGGTGGCCATCGTGATCGGCCAGCTCTCCGCGTTCGTGATCAACGCGATCATCGGCAACGTCTTCAGCGACGTCACCGGCGTCTGGCGGATCATGTTCGCGATCTGCGCGCTGCCGGCCGTGGCGCTGTTCATCGGCATGCTCCGGATGCCGGAGTCCCCGCGCTGGCTCGTCGAGAAGGGCCGGCACGCGGAGGCCCTCGAGGTGCTCAAGACGGTGCGCTCCGAGGACCGTGCGATCGCCGAGCTCGGCGAGGTCGAGCACATCACCGAGGAGGAGCGCGCCGAGAACCGGATCGGGCTGGGCGCGATCCTGACCAACAAGCACCTGCTCCGCATCCTGCTCGTCGGCATCGGCCTCGGCATCGTCCAGCAGTTCACCGGCATCAACTCGATCATGTACTACGGGCAGATCGTGCTGATCGAATCGGGCTTCGAGGCCGGCGCGGCCCTCATCGCCAACATCGCCCCCGGGGTGATCGCCGTGGTCGGCGGCTTCATCGCGCTGTACATGATGGACCGGCTCGACCGGCGCAAGACCTTCATGATCGGTCTGAGCCTCACCACCACGTGCCACCTGCTGATCGGGATCGCCGCGATGACGATGACGGTGGACAACCCGCTGCGGCCCTGGGTGATCCTGGCCCTCGTGGTGGCCTTCGTCGGCTCCATGCAGACCTTCCTCAACGTCGCGGTCTGGGTGTACCTCTCCGAGGTGTTCCCCCTGCACATGCGCGGCTTCGGGATCGGCGTGTCCGTCTTCATGCTCTGGGTGGCCAACGGCGTCCTCGCGCTCTACTTCCCCTCCCTGGTCGACGCGGTCGGGATCACCGGGACGTTCTTCCTCTTCGCCGGGTTCGGCGTGCTGTCCCTGATCTTCGTCTACACCCAGGTCCCGGAGACGCGGGGACGCACCCTCGAGGCGCTCGAGGAGGACGTCTCGACCGGCGCGATCTACACGGTGAAGGCGAAGTCCTCCTAGGGAACAAGCCCAAGAGGTCAGCGGCGGGGACGCCCTGACCCGAGGAGAGCCTCCGGCCGGACGTGGTCCCTGACCACGCTCCGGCCGGAGGCTCTTCGCACGTCCCGCCCCCGCTCCGGCACGGGACCGGAGGCGAGAGCCACCGGTACCACCACCGCGGGCGGGCGGAACCGGGTCGGCTCAGCCGACCTTCGTCAGCGGCGCGTAGCGCAGCAGCAGCCGCTTCTCGTCCGCCCCGAAGCGCACCTTCGCCACGGTCTTGTCGCCGGCGCCCTCGAGGGACACCACGGTGCCCTTCCCGAACGCCGTGTGGTCCACGGTGTCGCCGACCGAGAGGCTGGGAATCTCCTTGTTGGGCTGGACCCGTCCGGCCGTGGTGGCCCGGGACGGCGCCATCCGCTCGAAGGCCGCGTTCGACGCCGCGGCGGCGCCCCAGTAGGAGCCCCGCATCGGGTCCCGCTGCCCGGAGCCGCCGTGCAGGGAGGAACCCCAGGACGCCGGGGCCGAGGACCCCTCGCGCTTCCAGTCGAGGAGCTCCGCCGGGATCTCGTCGAGGAACGGGCTGGCCGGGTTGTACTGGGACTGCCCCCACATGGAGCGGAACTCAGAACGGGTGAGGTAGAGGCGCTCGCGGGCCCGGGTGAGCCCCACGTAGGCGAGCCGCCGCTCCTCCTCCATCTCCTTCTCGTCCGTGAGGGAGCGCTGGTGCGGGAACAGCCCGTGCTCCATGCCGGTCAGGAAGACCACGGGGAACTCGAGGCCCTTGGCGGTGTGCAGGGTCATGAGCGTGACCACGCCCTGGGCGCGGGCCTCGGCGACCTCCGCCGCGATCTGCTCGGCGCTCGGTCCGCCCTCGGTGCCCGCGGCGGGCCGGTTCGGGATCTGGTCGGCGTCGGCCACGAGGGAGACGTGCTCGAGGAACTCGGGCAGCCCGGCCTCGGGGTGGTCCCGCTCGAACTCGCGGACCACGGCCACGAGCTCCGCGAGGTTCTCGACCCGGGACTCGTCCTGGGGGTCCTGCGACTGGCGCAGCGCGGCGAGGTATCCGGACTGCTCCAGGACGGCCTCGAGGACCGTGGCGGCCCCCGAGCCCTCGGCGACCGAGGCGAGGTCGTCCATGAGCTGGACGAAGGCCTTGACCGCGTTCAGGGAGCGGGTGGCCATGCCGGGCGCCTCGTCGGCGCGGCGTAGCGCGGCCATGAAGGAGACCCGCTCGCGCTCGGCGAGGGCCGCGGCGGCGCCCTCCGCGCGGTCGCCGATGCCGCGCTTGGGCTCGTTGACGATCCGGCGGACGTTGATGTCGTCGTCCGGGTTCACGATCGCGCGCAGGTAGGACAGGGCGTCCTTGATCTCCTTGCGCTCGTAGAAGCGGGTGCCGCCCACCACCTTGTAGGGCAGGCCCACGCGCATGAGGATCTCCTCGAGGGAGCGGGACTGCGCGTTGGTGCGGTAGAACACGGCGACGTCGCCGGGGCGGTACCCGTCCTCGTCCTGGAGACGGTCGATCTCCTCGGCGATGAAGCGGGCCTCCTCATGCTCGTTCTCGGCGGCGTAGCCGGTGATCTTCTCGCCGCTGCCGGAGGCCGTCCACAGCCGCTTGTCCCGGCGGCCCTTGTTCTTGGCGATCACCGCGTTGGCCGCGGTGAGGATGTTCTGGGTGGACCGGTAGTTCTGCTCCAGCAGGATGGTGCGGGCCTGGGGGTAGTCCTGCTCGAAGTCGACGATGTTGCGGATGTCGGCCCCGCGGAACGCGTAGATCGACTGGTCCGAGTCCCCCACGACGGTCAGCTCGGCGGGCGGCACGGGGCTCGCCCCCGGCCCGGTCCCGGCGTCCGCCCCCGTCCCGACGAGCTCCCGGACCAGCGCGTACTGGGCGTGGTTGGTGTCCTGGTACTCGTCGATGAGCACGTGCCGGTACCGCCTCCGGTAGTACTCGGCGACCTGCGGGAACGCCCGGAGCATGTGCACGGTCTGGGCGATGAGGTCGTCGAAGTCCATGGCGTTGGCCGCGCGCAGCCGCTCCGTGTAGCCGCGGTAGACCTGGGCCACGGCGCTCTCGAAGGGGTCGGTCTCGGAGACCCGGGACAGGTACGTCTCGTCGTCGACGAGCTCGTTCTTCAGCGCGGAGATCCGGTGCTGGATGCTCTTGGGCGCGAAGCGCTTGGGGTCGAGGTCGTGCTGCTTGGCCACGAGGGTGAGCAGCCGCAGGGAGTCGGCGGAGTCGTAGATGGAGAAGGTCGACTTGAGGCCCACGCTGGCGGCCTCCCGCCGCAGCACGCGCACGCAGAAGGAGTGGAAGGTGGAGATCGACATCGACCTCGCGGAGTCCCCCACCAGCTCCACCACGCGCTCGCGCATCTCGGCGGCGGCCTTGTTCGTGAACGTGATCGCCAGGATCTCGCCCTGGTGGGCGCGCCCGGTGGCCAGCAGGTGCGCGATCCGGTGGGTCAGCACCCGGGTCTTTCCGGAGCCGGCGCCGGCGACGATCAGCAGCGGTGAGCCGGAGTGCTCCACGGCTGCCCGCTGCGGGTCGTTGAGCCCCTCCACCAGGGCCTCGGCGGAGACGGTGCCCCGCCTCGGACGGGCGTCGGTGCCGGGGCGGGCCACGGAGGCGGAGGGCAGGAGCGGGTTGTCGAAGAGGTAGTCCATCGTGGACCCAGTCTACCGAGGCCCGGTGACAGCCGGGCCGGCCGGGGAACGGCCCTCAGACGAAGTGCAGTTCGAGCCGGTGCCGGCCGTTGTCGTCCTCGACCCACAGCTCCGAGTCGGCGACCGTGACCCGGACGGGCCGCTTCAGCTCGATGTCGTCGTCGAACTCGACGGAGCCCTCGGTCCCTCCGCCGTAGACGGTGTCGAGCTCCCGGCTGGCCGGGTCGAGGTGCCGGATGGCGTCGTTGCCGGTGTCGGCGATCACGATGGAGCCGTCGTAGAGGATCTGCAGGTCCTCGGGGTGGTCCAGCTGGGCCACGTCCGCGGGCCCGTCCGCGAACCCCGCGCCCGCCCGGCCGACCACGGTGCAGACCTGCGGGGAGCCGTCGGGCTTGTCGGTGTCGATCTCGATGCAGCGCAGGGACGAGGAGTCCCGGTCGATGAGCCACAGCGTGCCGTTGCCGTCCTCGGTGATGGAGACGGTCGCGGCGAACTTCGCCTGCGCCGCCTTCCCGTCCCGCCGCCCGGACTCGCCCGTGCCGGCGAACTCGTACAGCACGTCGGTGTACGGGTCCCAGCGGAAGAGCCGGTGCAGGGAGGGCACCGCCACGATCACGGCCGAGAGCTTGTGCGACCACACCATGTCGGCGATGGGGGCGCCTCCGAGGACGGAGCAGTCCACCGTGCGGCGCACCGTCTCGTGGTCCTTCTCGAACAGCGTCAGCACGTTGCCCTCGGTCAGCCGCATGAGCAGGCCGTCCGGGAGTCCGATGGACAGTTCCATGACCGGCACCTCCGTGTCGTCCTCGTCGAGCGCCCGGTCGTCGTCGGCCGGTCCGCCCCCCGTGCGGCCCGTCAGGGCCGGTGCGGGTGGCCCCAGCCTACCCCGCGGTCCCGGCGTTGGGCGGCGGGCGCGCGCGCCGGATAATGGGGGCATGGGACTGACACGCGCACAGAAGGCACGCAAGCACGGCGGCACCGCGGCACCCCCGGGACCGGCCCGGGGCACCCGCCTGCACGAGGCGGCTCCCGGTGAGCTCCGCCCCGAGCCCACGAGGTCGAGCTCGGGCCTCGTGGTGGGCGTGGCCATGTCCGTCTCGGCGCTCCTGTGGCTCTGGGTGCACGCCGGGGTCCTCCCCCGGTTCGGCGCCGCCGCGGCCGGCGGGCTGACCCTGCCCGAGTGGATGCCGGGCGGTTTCGACCAGGCGCACGCCCAGCGGCTCGCCGCGGCGCTGGGCGAGGAGGGACTCGCCCAGTACGAGGCGGTGCACGGCTCCTCCGGGCTGCTGGCGCCGCTGTTCGTGGGGCTGGCGTGGCTGCTGTTCGTGGCGGTCAACACGCAGTCCCGAGCCCGGCGGTGGCTGCGCTCGGCGGTGGTGCTCGGCTTCGCGTCCGTGTCCCTGGCCGGCAACGCGGCCATCGACGCCGCTCTCGCGGACCCCGGGGACGGCGCCGCCGTGACCACGGCGTCCGTGCTGGTGATCGCCCGCTGGGTGCTGCTCGTGCTGCTGCTCGCCGTGACCGGGGCCGTGGCCGTGGAGGCCCTGCGGCGCCGGTCGAGGACCGCCGGCGCCCCGCGGCAGGACCCGCGTTCCGGACAGCGGGGGTGAGCCCGGCTCCCGGTCGCGCGGAGGCCGCCCGGCCCCGCCGGTTCCGTTCCGGACAAAAGGACGCCCCGGACCGTGCGGTCCGGGGCGTCCGTGCGTGCCCCCGATTGGATTCGAACCAACGACACCGGCTTTAGGAGAGCCGTGCTCTATCCCCTGAGCTACGAGGGCGACGCGAACAGTCTAGGGGGTCCCCCGGACCCCCGCTAACCGGCCCCGTTAGGATCGGTCGCATGCCCGTCTACATCGATCCGCCGCTCTGGCCCGCCCACGGGACGCACTTCTCGCACCTGGTCTCCGACACCTCCTACGAGGAGCTGCACGACTTCGCGGACCGGCTGGGCGTGGCCCGGCGCGCCTTCGACCGGGACCACTACGACGTGCCGGAGAGCCTGTACCGGCGGGCGGTGGCCGCGGGCGCGGTGCCGGTCGACGGGCGGCAGCTCACGCGCCTGCTCGTGCGCAGCGGGCTGCGCGTCCCGGCGCGGGCGCGCCCGGACCGGATCGCCCGGGTCCTGCTGCGGCGGTGGGCCGCCCGCTTCCCGGGGCACCCGGCGCTGGGCGAGGAGCTCGTGGACCGGTGGAGCGAGCCGCACCGGCACTACCACGGTCCCGCCCACCTGCTGGCGGTGCTCGAGGCCGTCGACCTGCTGCGGCCCGGCGTCGACCTCGATCCCGACCGGTCCGCCGCCCTGGTCCTCGCCGCGTGGTTCCACGACGCCGTCTACCGGGGCCGCCCCGGAGCGGACGAGCGGGCGTCGGCGGAGCTGGCCCGCACCCGGCTGGGCGCCGCCGGCTTCGCCGCGCCGCTCGTGGCGGAGGTCGAGCGGCTCGTCCTGCTCACCCTCGGGCACCGGGTCCCCGAGGGGGACGCCGCCGGACGGGTGCTCCTGGACGCCGACCTCTCCGTGCTCGGCGCGGACCCGGACGGGTACGCCGCCTACACGACGGGCGTGCGGAAGGAGTACGCGCACGTGCCCGGACCGGAGTTCGCCCGGGCCCGGCTGGAGGTGCTGGAGGACCTCCGGGGCCGGCAGCCGCTGTTCCGGACCGACACGGCCCAGCGCCGGTGGGGTCCGGCGGCGGCCCGCAACCTCGACGAGGAGATCGGCCGGCTGCGCGTGGTCGCCGAGGAGTCCCCGGCCGCTCCCCCGGCGGACGCCGAGGTGCTGACCATCACCGCCGTGTGCCTGCAGGACGACGACGGGGCGCTGCTGACGGTGCGCAAGCGGGGCACGGAGCGCTTCATGCTGGTGGGCGGCAAGCTCGACCCGGGCGAGTCCCCGGCGGCCGCCGCCGTGCGGGAGACGGCGGAGGAGGTCGGGCTGCGGCTGGACGCCGCCCAGCTGCGCCCGCTCGGGGTGTTCGTGGCGCCGGCCGCGAACGAGGCGGGCACGTGGGTGCGGTGCACCGTGTTCACGGCACCTCTCACGGGGCGGCCGGTGCCGCTCGCGGAGATCGAGGAGCTGCGCTGGCAGCCCGTCGACGAGGACTCCCCCGGCGCGCTGCCCGCGGACCTGGCCCCGCTGCTGCGGGAGCACGTCATTCCGGCGCTGCGCCGCGCTCCCGGCGGTCCTCGGTCACGGCCGCAGAGTGCCGCCTCCGGTGGAGCAGGATCCCGGTGATCAGGCCGAGCACGATCCCGATGCCCCCGAACACCGAGAGCCACATCGCGGCGTGCCCCACGAACGCGGCGACGACGAAGCCGGCCACGATGCCGGGCACGGCGCCGCCGATCATGCCGTAGGCCATGTAGGCGTACTCGCGATCCAGGCTCGTGCGGGCGTTGCGGCTGTAGTCGGTGGACATGGGGCCAGTCTATCGGCCGCCGCCGGGGCGCCGGGGTGGCCGGCGCGGTGGGCGCCGGGATGACAGCGGGTGCGCGGTTCCCGTCTGGCCGACCAGGAACCGCGCACCCGAAGCGGTGCTCTCGCGTGCGGTCAGCGCACGCGGACGTAGACGGGGCCGGAGCCCACGTTGACGCTGTCGATGACGGTCGTGCCGCCGTTCCAGCCGCCGTGGACGGCCTTGCCGCCACCGATGTAGACGCCGATGTGGGCCGCACCCATGCCGCCGTCGGCGTAGTAGACGAGGTCGCCCGGCTGCGCCTGGCCGGCGGAGACCTGCGTGCCGAGGCTCAGGTAGGAGGCCGGCCAGCCGTGGTGGTTGATGCCGGCGGCGCGCAGCGCGTTGGTGACGAGCGCGGTGCAGTCCTGGCCCACGCCGAGCTGGCCCATGGCGGCGGAGGAGATGGTCGCGCCCTTGCCGGAGGCCGAGCTCTGCGGGGTGACGGTGCGCTGGGTGGCCGGAGCGGCCTGCACGGCCGGCTTCGGGGCGGGCGCGGCGGCGGGCTTCGGAGCCGGAGCCGCCTGCACGGCCGGCTTCGGGGCGGCGACCGGTGCGGGCTTCGGGGCCGGCTTCGGGGCGGGCGCGGCGGCGGCCTTCGGGGCCGGAGCCGCCTGCACGGCCGGCTTCGGGGCGGCGACCGGAGCGGGCGCGGCGGCGGCCTTCGGCGCCGGAGCGGCCACGGCGGGAGCCGCGACGACCGGGGTCTCGACCTTCTGCCGCTCGGCCTTCTTCTCGACCTTCTTCTCGGACTTCCGGTCGGACTCGACCTTCTGCACGTGGGCGACGGGCTCGAGGGACACGGCGGGCGCCGCGGCGGGGGTGGCCGCGGCCACGGCGGACAGCGGGGCGTCGGCGGAGGCGTCCTGGGCCGGAGCGGCCTGCACGGAGACGGTGGTGGCGAGGGCCAGCCCGGAGAAGGCGGCCACGGCGGCCACGGTGCGGGCCTTGCCGGAGAAGAGCGAGCCGATGCCGTTCGAGGAGGTCAGATCACGGGTCATGAGGAGTTCAGACGACTTTCTTTCGGAGCCGGGCCTGCCGGAGGGCGCGGGTGACAGCACGGATCGCCCCGGGCAGTGCGCGGGGTGGGCCGGTGTCCGGCAGGGGTGCGTTCCGGGATCGGGAACGACGGCCGGCGAGCGGAGGAGGGGGGCGCCGTCCGGTCGGACAGCAGGCACCGCCGGGAACCGGGAGAGCGGTTCTCGGCGTGCGGCGTGGGGGGGGGGGGGGGTGATCGGGTGCCGCCCGCGACGAGCGGGGTCGTCGCGGGCGGCGGACCGGATCAGAAGGTGTAGTAGCCGTCCAGCTGCATGGCGTTGACGGAGTGGACCTGGGTGCCCTGGGTCGGGTTGAGGGCGGAGATCATCTTGCCGCCGCCGATGTAGATGCCCACGTGGGCGCCGCCGTTCTGCGAGACGAGGTCACCGGGCTGCGGGGTGGCGGTGGGGGTGCCCGCCGCGAACTGGGACCAGGTGGTCCGGGGCAGGTCGATGCCGTTCTGGGCGAAGACCCACTGGGTGAAGCCGGAGCAGTCCCAGGCGCCGTAGGCGGTGCCGCCGTAGACGTAGCCCGCACCCTGCGCGGACATCGCGGTGCCCACGACGCCGCCGGCGGCCGGGGCGATCTCGGTGGTGGCGGTGGACTGCGGGGTGACGCTCGAGGTGGCGGCGGTCTGCTGCGGGGCCGGGGCCGGGGCCTCGTAGGCGGGAGCGGCGGGCTGCGCGGCGACCGGGGCCTGGTAGGTGTACGAGGAGTACTCGGCCAGCGAGGCGGAGGCCGGGGCCGAGTAGGCCGCGCCGGTCTCGACGGGAGCCTGGGCGAAGGCCTGGGCCGGGGCGACGGAGCCGATCATCGCGGCGCCGGCAGCGGCGGCGATGGTGGTGTTGCGCACGACGTGCGAGGTGGTCTCGGCACGGTGGCGGGCAGCGTTCAGCGTGAAAAGCGACATGGTTGAGTTCCTCCCTTTGCCTACGAGGTGAGCTGTCGGATTCGGGTGGGAGACACCCGGCCGCAGAACGCACGCGCTCTGACGACTTAACCCCAAGGACCCGGATCACCGGGACCGAAAGTGGTTCCCCCGCTTCTGCCAAGCAGTTTCTGTGTAGAGGCCACGGGCACCGGCAGAATTCGGCGATGTGCTCCGAGGGCGCCGATCCGACCAGTGATCGGCACGCGTTGAACAGTACATGACAGATTACGGAAGTGTCACGTTTTGATCACGACAGATAACAGCCGGACAACGCTGCGGGTCTCAATGAGTAGCTATTGAGAGGAAAAGTCGAATCAATTCGCACCTGTGACGAGCTGTGCAGTGTCTTCGAGCGCCCTGGGAATCCGCCTGTCACCAGGGAAGCCGCGCCTCCGGGGTCCGGCTCGGGCCGGACTGGCCGAAAGTGGCTTGTGAACGTCCCCACACCCGGGAAGAACCGTTCGCCGCCCCGCTCCGGGAGACGGCGGCGCCTCAGGGAGCGAGGACGCGGATGGCCGCGGCGGTGCGCAGGTCGATCTCCGCGGACCGCCCCGTGGCCGCCACCTCGATGCGCACGATCTGACCGTCCACCCGGGCCGTGACCTCCGCCCCGGTGAGCACTCCCACGTCGCTCAGCACGCCCAGGAGGTCCGCGTCCGCCTGGACCACCTCCGGCAGCAGCGCCACGGTGTGCGCCCCGTCCGGGTCGTGGCGGGCGGCGTCGAGCAGGGAGGGGTGCGCCGCTGCGGGGCTCTCCTCGACCCCGAGGGCGGCCAGACCGGGGATCGGCGTGCCGTACGGCGAGTACCGGGGGCTGTGCAGCAGGTCCACGAGCCGCCGCTCGACCTGCTCGCTCATCACGTGCTCCCACCGGCACGCCTCGTCGTGCACCTGGGCGAGGTCCAGGCCGATGACGTCGGCGAGCAGCCGCTCCGCCAGCCGGTGCTTGCGCATCACCTGCACCGCACGCTCACGGCCGGCAGGGGTGAGCAGCAGCGACCGGTCCTGGCCCACCGTCAGCAGCCCGTCCCGCTCCATCCTGGACACCGTCTGCGAGACCGTGGGCCCGGAGTGGTCGAGGCGCTCGACGATCCGTGCCCGCATCGGCGTGATCCCCTCCTCCTCGAGCTCGAGGACGGTCCGCAGGTACATCTCCGTGGTGTCGATCAGGTCGCTCATGCCTCAGTCATCCTTCGTCCGGCCGTCCCGGCCCGGGGATCCCGCCCGGTCCGGTCTTCCCGCACGAGCTTAGTGCGCGAGCCCTCCGGCCGCCCGGAGGGAGGAGGCGCCCGCGGGGCCCGCCGTCCGCGGGTGGGGCAGAATGGGCCGAGTCGCGAACGGCGCGAGCGGCCTCCGCGGCGGCCGTGCCCGTCGCGCACCACCCGCCGCACGTCACCCACGAGGGAGCGCCCGTTGCCCGCACACGTCACCATCCCCCAGCACCTGCTGCCCGCCGACGGCCGCTTCGGCGCCGGCCCCTCCAAGATCCGTCCGGCACAGGTCGAGGCCGTGTCGCGCGCCGGGGCCGGCCTGCTCGGCACTTCCCACCGCCAGGCGCCGGTGCAGGAGCTCGTGGGCTCGGTGCGGGAGGGCCTCGCGCAGTTCCTCGGCCTGCCCTCCGGCCACGAGGTGCTCCTGGGCCTGGGCGGGGCCACCGCGTTCTGGGACGCCGCCGCGTTCGGGCTGGTCGAGCGGAGGGCCCAGCACCTGGTGTTCGGGGAGTTCGGCGCGAAGTTCGCCCAGGCCACCGACGGCGCACCGTTCCTGGAGCCCTCCTCGATCGTGGAGTCCGCCCCCGGCACCCGCCCGGACGCCCGGGCGGAGGAGGGCGTGGACGTCTACGCGTGGCCCCAGAACGAGACCTCCACCGGTGTCGCCGCGCCCGTGCACCGGCCCTCCGGGATCGCGGACGACGCGCTGGTGCTGGTGGACGCGACCTCGGCCGCCGGGGGGATGGCCGCGGAGGTGGCCGCGGCGGACGTCTACTACTTCTCCCCGCAGAAGAACTTCGGCTCGGACGGCGGACTGTGGCTGGGCGCGTTCTCCCCCGCGGCGATCGAGCGGATCGAGCGGATCGGCGCCTCCGGGCGGTGGATCCCCGACTTCCTGCAGCTGACCACGGCGCTGGAGAACTCCCGGAAGAACCAGACCTACAACACCCCGGCCCTGGCCACGCTGGTGATGCTCGACGAGCAGGTCCGCTGGCTCAACGACCAGGGCGGCATGACCTGGGCCGCGGCCCGCACGAAGGCCTCCTCGGACCTGGTCTACGGGTGGGCCGAGGCCTCGTCCTTCGCGTCCCCGTTCGTGGCCCGCCCCGAGGACCGCTCCACCGTGATCACCACCGTGGACTTCGACGCCGCCGTGGACGCGGCCGCCGTCGCGGCGGTCCTGCGCGCCCACGGCGTGGTCGACGTCGAGCCCTACCGCAAGCTGGGGCGCAACCAGCTGCGGATCGCCACGTTCGTCTCCATCGAGCCCGACGACGTCGCCCGGCTGCTGGCCTGCGTGGACCACGTCGTCGAGCAGCTCCGCGGAGGAGCCGGGCGCTAGCCGGAGTTCTCGGGCGCGGAGCGCTCCGCGCGCAGCCGCAGCCAGACGACGAAGCCCACCAGGGCCCCGCCGAGTCCCGCCGCCACGGCGACCCCCATGCCCCAGCGCGCCCCGAGGGCGTCGGTGATCCAGCCGACGACCGGCGCCCCGATCGGGGTGCCGCCCATGAAGATGGCCATGTAGAGGCTCATGACGCGTCCGCGCATCACCGGCGAGGTGGTGGACTGCACGTACGCGTTGGCGGTGGTCATGATGGTCAGGGAGGACAGCCCGCAGGGGACCAGCCACAGCGCGAACAGCGGCAGGGTGGGCGCCGTCGCCGCGCCCAGGCAACTGAGGGCGAAGACGGCGCTGCCCCCGTAGACGTAGCGCAGCCGGGCGCTGCGGCGCCGGGCCGAGAGCAGGGCCCCGGCCACCGTGCCGACCGCGAGCACCGAGTTGAGCAGCCCGAAGGTCTCCGAGCCCCGGCCGAACTCGGGTCCGGCCATGGCGGCCAGGAAGACCGCGAAGTTCAGCCCGAAGGTGCCGATGAGGAAGATGGTGACCAGCACCGCCACGATGTCGGGGCGGCCGGCCACATAGGCCAGCCCCTCCCGGATCTGGCCCCGCCCCCGGCCGGAGCGCGGCATCCCGCGCAGCTCGTCGGCGCGGATCGCCAGGACGGCGGCGAGCATCGCGCCGAAGGTCAGCGTGTTGAGGAGGAACACCCAGCCCGAGCCGATGGCGGCCACGAGCACGCCGGCCACGGCGGGCCCGATCATCCGTGCGGCGTTGAACGAGGTCGCGTTCAGGGCCACGGCGTTGGAGAGGTATGCGTCGTCGACCATCTCCGAGACGAAGGTCTGGCGCACGGGGGCGTCGAGGGTGGAGACGACGCCCAGGGCGAGGGCGAAGCCGTAGACGTGCCACAGGGTGGCCGCGTCGGCCAGGACCAGCGCCCCCAGGCCGGCCGCCAGCACCGCCATGGCCGTCTGGGTCCACAGCAGCAGGCGCCGCCGGTCGAGCCGGTCCGCGAGCACGCCGGCCCAGGGCGCGAGGAAGAGCTGGGGCAGGAACTGCAGGGCCGTCACCACGCCCATGGCGGTGGCGTCGTGGTCCGAGAGCTCGTCGAAGACCAGCCACGACTGGGCCGTGCGCTGCATCCACGTGCCGATGTTGGACACGAGCGCGCCCAGGAACCACAGCCGGTAGTTGCGGAACCGGAAGGACCGGAACATCCCGCGCGCGGGCTCCGGGGCCTCGTCCGTCCTCGCGGTCCCCGGCGGGACGGTCAGAGCTCCTCGCCCTCCTGCGGCGGGACCGGCGTGTCCTCGGCCCGGTCACCGGACGCCGGCTCGCCGTCGGGGGCGCCGCCGGAGCCCTCGGGCCCGCCGGCCGCCGCGGTCTCCCCGGCCTCGTCCTCGGCCCGGTCCTGCTCCTCCTGGGCCTTCTCCTCGGCGCTGACGCGGGCGGACCACGGGACCCACTCGGGCGCCAGCAGGGCATCCTCCCCCGGCAGCAGGCCGACCTCGCAGACCGTCACCGCCTTGCTGCGCGGGGCGCGGGCCAGGCTCGCGAACCAGTTCCAGCCCCGGTACCCGGGCAGGGTGCACTCGAAGTGGTGGACGACCAGCCGGTCCTCCTCCACCGTCACCCGGTGACCGCCGCCGATCTGCGAGGGCTCCGCGATCTGCTCCACCCCGGCGCGAGCCGTGGCGACGTCGGCCACGAGCAGGGGGTCCTGCTTCGGGGCCCGGCGACGGCGGGGCGCCGCCGCCACCGGTGCCGCCTGCTCGGGCGCCGGCGGCACGGCCTCGGCGGGCGCGTCCTGGACGGTCTCCTCGGTCACTGCTGGTCTCCCTCGGGTGGGTGCCGGCGGGGGCCGGCGGGTGGTTGCTCGGGATCGGTGGACGGCAACGGCGCGGCGGCCTCAGACGTCCAGGTTGTCGGCCACCGTGCGCAGGATGGCGGCGATCTTCTTCCCGTGCGCGGAGTCCGGGTAGCGGCCCCGGTGCAGCCCGTTGGACATCTCGTCCAGGAGCTTGATGAGGTCCTCGGTGATGACCGCCATCTCGTCGGCGGGCTTGCGGACGTTCTTCGCGACCGACGGGGTCCGGTCGAGGATCCGGACGGAGAGCGCCTGCGCGCCGCGCCGACCCTGGGCCACCCCGAACTCCATCCGCGTGCCCGGCTTCACCGTGGTGGCACCGGAGGGCAGCGCCGAGGAGGGCAGGAACACTTCCTGGCCGTCGTCGGCCGCCAGGAAGCCGAAGCCCTTCTTCGCATCGAACCACTTGACCTTGCCGGTGGGCACGCTGTCTCCCTCGTCCTCGTGTTCGTGGAGGGGCGGCCCGTCGGTCCCTGCCGCCGAGCCACCCTGTGGAACCTCCCATTCTAGCCCTGCTCCGGGGGCGGGGACCGCCGGGGCGCGGTCAGCGGCACACCGTTGCGCTCGGTACCCTGGAGCCATGCCTGTCTCCGACGACCGTGCGCCCGCGCCCCGCACTGCCCGACGCCCCGGGATCGACGTCCTCGGCGTCTCCGCGGTGGTGCTCGGCCTGGTGTGCGCCGTGTGCCTCGCCCTGCTGCTCGTGCTCACGGCCGTCGGAGCGGACCCCTGGGACGGGCTCACGGTGGTGCCGTGGTTCGCGTTCCCGGTGGCCTTCCTGCTGTTCTGCGCGGTCCTCGTGCGCTCCCTGCTGCGCCGCCGCCGGGCCTGATCCGTGCTCCCGGACGGGCTGCTCCGGGATCTCGCGTCCCGCTCCCCCGCCGAGCTGGGCGAGCTGCTCGCGGCCCGGCCCGACGCCGCGCGCCCGGGCACGGAGTCCCTCGAGGACCTCGCCGAGGCCCTGCTGTCCCGGGCGGGGCTGCGCCGGGCCCTCGACGCCCTCTCCCGGCCCGAGCTGGACGCCGTCGAGCGCGCCGTGCTGCTGGGCCCGCCGGAGGATCCCGCCGCGCGGCTGCTGGCCGGCCCGCCCTGGGACCGGCTGCACCGTCTGGGCCTGGTCCACCGGGACGACGACGCGCTCCGGCTCGTGCCCGGCCTGGCGGAGGCCCTCGGCCGCTATCCGGCGGGCCTGGGCCGTCCGCGGCCGGTGCTCGCCGCCCTCGCCGCCCGGCTGCGCGGCGGGGCGCCGGACGCGGCGGGGGCCGCGGCCCTGCCGCGCACCGCCGAGGACCTCGCGCAGTGGCCCGCCCCCGCGCGGGAGGTCCTCGAACGGTTCCGCTCCCGTCCCGTGGGTGCTCTGCCGGACGCCCTGCGCCGTGTCGACCCGGCCGTCGACGCCGGCGCCCGGCCCGTCGACTGGCTCCTGGCCCACGGCATCCTCCTCCCCGTGGACTCCCGCCACGTGGAGCTCCCGAGGGAGGTCGGGCTGCTCCTGCGCGGGCCCGACCCATGGGCCGCGACCTCCCCGGAGCCGCCGGTCGGGCCGGCCCTCCGGGTGCCCGACCGGCTGCGGGACAACGCCGCCGCGGCGGCGGTCGAGCAGCTGCTGCGCCGGACCGCGGCCCTGCGCGCCGAGCTGCGGGCCCGCCCGCTGACCACCCTGCGGGCGGGCGGGATCGGCGTGCGCGAGCTGCGCCGGCTGCGCTCCGCCCTCGGGATCGAGCACTCCGAGCTCGTCCGGCTCCTCGGTCTGGGCGAACTGGCCGGGCTCGTGCGGCTGGACCCGGACACCTCGGCCTGGCGTCCCGCGCCGGCGCCCTTCGAGGACGCCGAGCGCGCCGGCCAGTGGTGGCACGTGGTCCGGTCGTGGCTGGCCTCCGACGTCGTCCCCTCCGCGGTGGGCCTGCCCCTCGCGGACGGCACGGTCGTCGGGGTCCTCACCCGCGGCACCCACGCCCCGGAGGCCCCGGTGGTGCGCCGGGCGCTGCTGGCCGCCCACGCCGAGCTCGCCGAGCGGGCGCCGGGGGGCCACGGCCCCGAGGACGTGCTGGCGCTCGCCCGCTGGCGGCGCCCGCGCCTGGCCCGCGCCCTGGACCGGTGGGGCCCGGGGATGCTGACGGAGGCCGCCGAACTCGGCCTGGTGGGCGCCGACGCCCTGACCGAGCCCGGCCGGGCGCTCGCGGAGGACCGGCCCGAGGACGCCGTCCGCTCCGTGGCCGGGTGGCTGCCCGCGCCCTCGCGGACGGTGCTGCTGCAGAGCGACCTCACGGCGACGGCCACGGGCCACCTCGCCCCGGACGTGGCGCGCGCCCTCGACCGGCTCGCGGAGCCGGAGGGCCACGGGCCGGTCCCGCGGCACCGCTTCAGCGAGCGCTCCCTGCACCGGGCGCTCGACGCCGGCTGGACCCCGCCCTCGATCCTGGCCTGGCTCGAGGAGCACGGCCGGGGCCCGGTGCCCCAGGCCCTGGCCTACCTGGTCGAGGAGGCCGGCCGGGGCCACGGGCGGATCCGGATCACCCGGGCGGACTGGGTGCTCACCGGCGAGGAGGAGCTGCTGGAGGCGCTCGCCGGCTCCCCGGACCTCGCGGGGCGGCGGCTGCGCCGGCCCGCCCCCGGCGTGCTCGTGGTCGACGCCGGGGAGGAGGCCCCCGGCCGGCGCCGGGGACCCGCCGGCCGGGAGAGCGGGCTCCGGGAGCTCGCGGCGGCCGTCCGGGCCACCGGCACGGAGCCGGCCCTCGACGTCGCCCCCGCGGAGTCCGCGCCGCAGGCCCCCGCCGCGGACCCGACCCTGCTGCTCGAGGTGCCCACCCCGCGCCTGCCCGTCCCCTCCGCGGAGGAGATCGAGGACCTGGTGGACCGGCTCACCGGCCGGGACCGCGCGCGGCGCCCGCCGGACGACCCGGCCGAGGACCTGATCGACGACCCGACCGACAGCGGAGGAGCCACCCCGTGGGACCCCTGATCGTCCAGAGCGACCGGACCGTGCTGCTCGAGCTCGACCACGAGGACGCCGACGACGCCCGGCGGGAGCTCGCGGCCTTCGCGGAGCTCGAGCGCGCCCCGGAGCACGTGCACACCTACCGCATCACCCCGCTGGGCCTGTGGAACGCCCGGGCCGCCGGGCTGGACGCCGAGCAGGTGCTCGACGTCCTCCTCACCCGCTCCCGCTTCCCGGTCCCCCACGCCCTGCTCCTGGACATCGACGAGACGATGTCCCGCTACGGCCGCCTGGTGCTCGAGCAGGACCCGGTGCACGGGCTCGTGCTGCGCTGCCACGACGCCCCCGTCCTGGAGGAGATCGCCCGGCACCGGAAGATCGCCCCGCTGCTCGGTCCCCGCATCGACGGCGCCACCACGGTGGTGCACGCGAGCGCCCGCGGCCAGCTCAAGCAGCTGCTGCTCACCGTGGGGTGGCCGGCGGAGGACCGGGCCGGCTACGTGGACGGCACGCCCCACCCCGTCGCCCTGACGGAGACGGACCCCGTGACGGGCGAGGCCTGGGCCCTGCGCCCCTACCAGCGCCACGCGGTGGAGAACTTCTGGGCGGGCGGCAGCGGCGTCGTCGTCCTGCCGTGCGGCGCCGGCAAGACGCTGGTGGGTGCCGGGGTGATGGCCGCGAGCTCGACGACGACGCTCGTCCTGGTCACGAGCACGGTCTCGGCGCGGCAGTGGAAGGCCGAGCTGCTGCGCCGGACCACCCTGACGGAGGACGAGATCGGCGAGTACTCCGGAGCCGTCAAGGAGGTCCGTCCGGTGACGATCGCCACCTACCAGGTGCTGACGGCGCGCCGCGGCGGGATCCACCCGCACCTCGAGCTGCTCGACGGGCACGACTGGGGGCTGATCGTCTACGACGAGGTGCACCTGCTGCCCGCCCCCGTGTTCCGGATGACCGCCGAGCTGCAGGCGCGGCGCCGGCTGGGCCTGACGGCCACCCTGGTGCGCGAGGACCACCGCGAGGGCGAGGTGTTCTCCCTCATCGGCCCGAAGCGCTACGACGCGCCGTGGCGGGAGATCGAGGCCCAGGGCCACATCGCCCCCGCCGACTGCGTCGAGGTCCGGGTGGAGCTGCCCCTCGCGGACCGGATGGCCTACGCCTCCGCGGAGGACGCCGACCGGCACCGCCTCGCCTCGTCCTCCGCGCACAAGCTCGACGTCGTGGCCCGGCTCGTGGCCCGCCACCGCGGGGAGCCGGTGCTCGTGATCGGGCAGTTCCTGGACCAGCTCGACGAGCTGGGCGCGCTGCTGGCCGCCCCGGTGCTCAACGGCAGCACCGGCACGGCCCGGCGGGAGAAGCTCTTCGCCGCGTTCCGGGCCGGGGAGCTGCCGGTGCTCGTGGTCTCCAAGGTCGCGAACTTCTCGGTGGACCTGCCGGAGGCCTCGGTCGCGGTGCAGGTCTCGGGGGCCTTCGGCTCCCGCCAGGAGGAGGCGCAGCGCCTGGGCCGACTGCTGCGGCCCAAGCACGACGGCCGCCCGGCGACCTTCTACACCGTGGTGGCCCGCGACACCGTGGACGCCGACTACGCGGCCCGGCGCCGCCGCTTCCTCGCGGAGCAGGGCTACGCCTACCGGATCGTCGACGCCGCCGCCGTCGAGGCCCCCGGCGAACTCCCCGAGGACCGGTGAGCGCCGTTCAGGCGGCGTTCAGGGTGTTCCGAGAAAATGGGCGGCGTGAAGAACGACAACCCCGAAGCGAAACTGCTCGTCGTCGACGACGAGCCCAACATCCTCGAGCTGCTGGCCACGTCCCTGCGCTTCGCCGGCTTCGAGGTGGTCACCGCCGCCAACGGCCGTGACGCCCTGGCCAAGGCGGAGTCCGAGAACCCGGACCTCGCGGTGCTCGACGTCATGCTCCCGGACATGGACGGCTTCACCGTGACCCGCAAGCTGCGCGCGTCCGGGCAGCACTTCCCCATCCTCTTCCTCACGGCGAAGGACGAGACCGAGGACAAGGTCACCGGTCTGACCGTGGGCGGCGACGACTACGTCACCAAGCCCTTCAGCCTCGACGAGGTCGTCGCCCGCATCCGCGCGGTCCTGCGCCGCACGCAGCCCGCCGAGGAGGACGACTCCCGGCTGCGCGTGGACGACCTGGTCCTCGACGACGACGCGCACGAGGTGTTCCGGGGAGAGCGGGAGATCGACCTGTCCCCCACCGAGTTCAAGCTGCTGCGCTACCTCATGCTCAACCCGAACCGCGTGCTGTCCAAGGCGCAGATCCTCGACCACGTGTGGGAGTACGACTTCAACGGGGACGCCTCGATCGTGGAGTCCTACATCTCCTACCTGCGCCGGAAGATCGACAACGACCCCGAGCTGCCCCCGCTGATCCACACCAAGCGCGGCGTCGGCTACCTCCTGCGCTCCCAGCACAAGAACCACTGACCCGGCCCCGGGATGCACACCCTGTCCTCCCGGTGGCGCTCGGCATCGCTGCGCTCGCAGCTCATGGTGCTCACGGGCCTGCTCCTGGCGCTGTCCATCCTGGTGACGAGCTTCGTGGCGATCTCGGTGCTGCGCACCTCGCTCCTGAACGACATCGACCGCGGGCTGCGGGACTCCGTCCGGCCGGTCTCCACCGTGCTGGTCGCCGACATGGGCGGGGCGCAGGGCGTCCAGGTGCCGCACGCCGGGTTCCTGCTCGACGCCGACGGCGAGACCCTCGCCGAGGCGGTGCACACCCCGGAGGGCGTGCTCGAGCGGCGGCCGGACCTGTCGCAGGTCGACCTCGAGCACGTGCGGGAGAACCCCTTCGAGCCGACGACCGTGGGCTCCGTGGACGCCCCGGACCGCCGGTGGCGGGTGGTCGCGGCCGAGACGGAACGGCTGAACCTCGTGGTGGCGGTCGCCGAGCCGCTCGACGACATGAACGCGATGCTCAGCGCGGTGACCCTCCTGACGCTGAGCTTCGGGGTGGCGACCCTGTTCGCGGCCATGGCGGTCGGCTGGATCCTGGTCACCCGGGCGTTCGCGCCCCTGCACCGGGTGGAGCAGACCGCCGCCCGGATCGCCGAGGGCGACCTCTCCCAGCGCATGGAGGGCTACAACCGGCAGACCGAGATCGGCCAGCTCTCGGCGTCGCTCAACGCGATGCTCGGCCACATCGAGGACGCCTTCGACGCCCGCACGCGGTCCGAGACCAAGCTCCGGCGGTTCGTGGCCGACGCCTCCCACGAGCTGCGCACGCCCCTGGTGACCATCCGGGGCTACTCGGAGCTCTACCGGCACGGCGCCCTGCAGGAGCCCGAGGACGTGGCCGGGGCGATGTCCCGGATCGAGTCGGAGGCGAAGCGGATGACGCAGCTCGTGGAGGACCTGCTGATGCTCGCGCGCCTCGACGAGCGGCGGCCCGCGGAGAACGTCGACGTGGACCTGCTCCACCTCGCGTTCGACGCGGCAGGGGACGCCCGCGCCTCCGCCCCCGACCGGCGGATCGAGGTCGGCGGCCTGGGGGGCGGGGGCCCGGTCTCGGCATGGGTGCACGGCGACGAGTTCCGGCTGCGCCAGGTCGTGGCGAACCTCGTGACCAACGCCCTGCGCTACACCCCGGAGGGCACGCCGATCGAGATCGCGGTGGGCGTGGAGCGCTCGGTCGACGACTCCTTCAACGCCGTCCTGCAGGTGCGCGACCACGGCCCGGGCATCCAGGGCGAGGACGCGGAGCGCGTCTTCGAGCGCTTCTACCGGGCCGACTCCTCCCGCACGCGCGAGACCGGCGGGACGGGGCTGGGGCTGTCCATCGTGGCCGCGATCGTCCAGCAGCACGACGGCACGGTGCGGCTCACCGAGACCCCCGGCGGCGGGGCGACGATGACCGTGCGCGTGCCGGGCATCGAGCCCGCCGACGACGCCCCGGAGGTGTGAGCGGGCCCGTCAGGACTCGTCGGTGCCCTGGTGGAAGCGCAGCTGCCAGGGCCCCAGCTCGTTGCGGGAGTCCTCCCGGACCCACAGGGAGCTGCGCAGGCTCGTGCGGTCCCCCGCCGTGAGCCGGTAGACAAGGTGCACGGCCGCGGGGCCGAGCTCGGTGGCCTCCAGCACGTGCACGTCCACCGCGCCGAGCCCGGGTTCGCGGGGCAGCCGGTCGAGGACGTCCGCCCGGGAGCGCCACGACCCCGAGGCACCGACCTCGGCGAAGGCCTCGTGCAGCAGCTGGCCCAGCCGGCCCGGGTCCGCCCTGACCTCCGGGCGGAGCAGGTCCCGCTCGAGTTCCTGGACGGTCTCCCCCGCCGTGCGGCCGCGGGCGAGCTCCTCCTCGTGGGCGAGCAGCTCGCTCAGCAGATCGGGGTCGTGCCGGTCCTCGAACGCGCCGGGATCCGTGTCCTCCCCCGGCCCTGGGGCCTCCACCAGCGGCGCGGCGTCCACCGGCTCCGGGGCGTCCAGCAGCTCCCGGGCCGAGGTCCGGGTGCCCGCTCCGTCCGGGTGCCGGGCGGCGCCGTCGAACCCGGGTCCCTCGGGCGCGGGGCGACCGGTCTGGAACGCGGTGGCCACGGCCCGGGCACGGACGTCGGCGGCCTCGTTGAGCTCGTGGCCGGCGTGGCCCTTGACCCACTCGAAGCGCACGTCGCGGCCCGCCATCGCGGCGTCCAGGGCCTTCATGAGCTCCACGTTGAGGACGGGCTTGCCGTCCCTCTTCTTCCAGCCCTTCTTCTTCCAGCCGGGCATCCACTTCGTGATCGAGTTGATGACGTACTGGCTGTCGCACAGCACCCGCAGGGGCTCGTCGGGGCGGTGGGCCGTGGCCTCGAGCAGGTCCAGGACGGCCTTGAGCTCGCCCATGTTGTTGGTGCCGTGCGGCCACCCGCCGGCCCGCCAGGTGTTGTCGTCGATGTACCAGGCCCATCCCGCGGGACCGGGATTGCCCAGCGCGGAGCCGTCGGCGGCAGCAGTGATCGTCATGGCACTCATCTTTTCACGGCGCCCGGACGCCGTGCGCCACGGGTCCTGTGCGCCCCCGGCTCAGTCGCCGGGCTCCTGATCGAGCTGCTGCTGGGCGACGTCGCGCACCCCGGCGACCCTCGACAGCTGCACGGCCGCCGTGCGCAGGTCCGTCTTGCCCTCGAGCCGCAGGAGCAGCTCCACCTCGGTGCCCTCGGACCCCTCGACCGTCCGGCTCGAGACCACGGAGGCGCTCAGCTGCAGCTCGTCGACCACCGTCAGGACCTCCCGCAGCACGCCGTGCCCGTCCTCGTAGCGCAGCCGGAGTCCCTGCGGGGCCACCATCCCGGGCAGGCGGCGGGAGAGCGGGGTCAGCAGGATCGCGGAGACGAAGTGCAGGCCCGTGGCGACGACGGCGAGCGGCACGAGCCCGGCCCCGCAGGCCATCCCGATGGCCGCGGAGAGCCAGATGCTCGCGGCCGTCGTCAGGCCGTGCACCACGTCCCGGTTCGTGAAGATCACGCCCGCGCCCAGGAAGCCGATGCCCGTGATGATCTGGGCCGCCACGCGGGAGGGGTCGGGACCGGCGTCGATGCCGGGCAGGACACCGAAGCCGTAGGCGGACACGAGGGTGAACACCGCCGACCCGGTGCCGACCAGGGCGTGCGTGCGCAGTCCGGCGCTCTTGCGCCGCAGCCGCCGTTCGAGGCCCACCAGCGAGGTGAGCCCGAAGGCGATCAGCACGAGCGAGACCTGGACGGGGACCGCGTCCCACACGACGACGTCCACGGCACCTCCTCCGGCAGCTGGTGCTCACGATTGAACACCACTTCCGGCCCTGCGGCACCAGGTGCGGGACGACGACGGGCCGGGCACCTCCGCGAGGTGCCCGGCCCGTGCCGGATGCGTGCTGGGCACGCTCGACGGGTCAGCCGTCGATCACATCATGCCGCCCATGCCGCCCATGCCGTCGTCGGCACCGGCGCCGGCGCCCGCGGGCTCCGGCTTGTCGGCGACGACGGCCTCGGTGGTGAGGAACAGCCCGGCGATGGACGCCGCGTTCTGCAGCGCGGACCGGGTCACCTTGACCGGGTCGTTGATGCCGGCGGCCATCAGGTCCTCGTACTCGCCGGTGGCGGCGTTGAGGCCGTGGCCCTGGGCCAGACCGCGGACCTTGTCCACGACCACGCCGGCCTCGAGGCCGGAGTTGATCGCGATCTGCTTCAGCGGGGCGTCGATGGCGACCTTCACGATGTTCGCGCCGGTGGCCTCGTCGCCGGTGAGCTGCAGCTTGTCGAACGCCTTCTGGCCGGCCTGGATCAGGGCCACGCCGCCGCCGGCGACGATGCCCTCCTCCACGGCGGCCTTGGCGTTGCGCACGGCGTCCTCGATGCGGTGCTTGCGCTCCTTGAGCTCGACCTCGGTGGCGGCACCGGCCTTGAGGACGGCCACGCCGCCGGCCAGCTTGGCCAGGCGCTCCTGCAGCTTCTCGCGGTCGTAGTCCGAGTCCGAGTTGTTGATCTCGGCGCGGATCTGGGCCACGCGGCCCTCGATCTCCTCGGCGGTGCCGGCGCCGTCGACGATGGTGGTCTCGTCCTTCGTCACGACGACCTTGCGGGCCTGGCCCAGCAGGTCCACGGTGGCGGTCTCGAGGGAGAGCCCGACCTCCTCGGTGATGACCTGGCCACCGGTGAGGATGGCGATGTCGGCCAGCTGCGCCTTGCGGCGGTCGCCGAAGCCGGGGGCCTTGACGGCCACGGACTTGATGGAGCCGCGCATCTTGTTTAGCACCAGCAGCGCCAGGGCCTCGCCCTCGACGTCCTCGGCGATGATCAGCAGCGGCTTGCCGGCCTGCATGACCTTCTCGAGCACGGGGACCAGGTCCTTGACCGCGGAGATCTTGGAGTTGACCACGAGGATGTAGGGATCCTCGAGGACGGCCTCCTGGCGATCGGCGTCGGTGACGAAGTAGCCCGAGAGGTAGCCCTTGTCGAAGCGCATGCCCTCGGTCAGCTCGAGGTCCAGCCCGAAGGTGTTGGACTCCTCGACCGTGATCACGCCCTCCTTGCCGACCTTCTCCATCGCCTGGGCGATGAGGCGGCCGATCTCGGGGTCGCCGGCGGAGATCGACGCCGTGGCGGCGATCTGCTCCTCGGTCTCGACCTCCTTGGCGGAGGCCAGCAGCTCCTCGGTGACCGCGGCGACGGCCTTCTCGATGCCGCGCTTGAGGCTCAGCGGGTCGGCGCCGGCGGCCACGTTGCGCAGGCCCTCCTTGACGAGCGCCTGGGCGAGCACGGTGGCGGTGGTGGTGCCGTCGCCGGCGATGTCGTCGGTCTTCTTGGCGACCTCCTTGACGAGCTCGGCGCCGATCTTCTCGAACGGCTCGTCGAGCTCGATCTCCTTGGCGATGGACACGCCGTCGTTGGTGATCGTGGGGGCGCCCCAGGCCTTCTCGAGGACCACGTTGCGGCCGCGCGGGCCGAGGGTGACCTTGACGGCGTCGGCCAGGGTGTTCAGGCCCCGCTCGAGTCCGCGGCGTGCCTCTTCGTCGAAAGCAATCATCTTTGCCATGTGACTTCGTCCCTCCTGGACGGTAGACAAACGGTCGACCTCCACGGTGCCCGCGACGGACGGCGCGCACGACGGCGGACTCTTCCCGACGCCGTGCGGCACCTCACCGTGGTGGTTGAGGTGTCACTCCTGTGCCGGTGGCTGCCCGGGTCGGGCCGGGGACCGAGCCATTAGCAGTCCACACGACTGAGTGCTAATCGCAATCTTGGCACTCGTCCCCGGAGAGTGCAAACCCCTGAGCCGATTCCGCTCAGCCCTGCCACTCCTCGCGCAGGACGCCGTAGACCATCCGGTCGTAGTACTCGCCGCCGACCCTGCGGGCCCGGCGGATCCTGGCCTCCTCGGTGAAGCCCAGCTTCACCGCCACGCGGCACATGCCCGCGTTGCCGCTCCACGTCTCCAGGTCGAGGCGGTGGGAGTCGGAGTGGGCGAAGAGGTAGTCGATCCACAGGCGCATCGCCTCGGTGCCGTAGCCGCCGCTCCAGTGCTCCGGGGAGTACACGGTGATGCCCAGGGAGCGCAGCGGCAGCAGGTGCGTGCCGTCACCGGGGTCCTCGGTGGGCTTCTCCGACCAGTACCAGGACACCTGCCCGATGAACCGGTCGTCGGCGGCGTCGGCGATCACCATCGTCTCGCGCGGATCCGGCCAGTCCCCGGCCGTCACGTGCTCCCGGAGGGTGCCGAGCCAGCGCTGGGCGCCCTCGGCGGTGAAGTTCGGGTAGAACGGGCCGTCCGTGCGCTGCCACTCGTGCTCGCCGCCGCCGGCGGGCGGCATGATCCACGCCTCGTAGTCGACGAGGTCCTCCTCGGTCCAGTCGCGCACGCGGACGCGGCTTCCTTCGATCTGCACGGTGGTTCCTTCCGGTGGCGTCAGGGGTGGACGACGTCGTGGTGGACGACGTCGTGGTGAACGGCGTCGGAGCGGTCGGGCTCCGGGACCGGTGCCCGATGGGGGACGCCTCGAGGACCGGGCCGGCTCAGGACCCCGTGGACGTGGCGCCCGGCGCCGGGGCGGCCTCGCCCGGGGCGTTGAGGAACGAGAACACCCCGACGCCGAGGGTCAGCACCCCGGCCAGGACGATGGCGGTGAGCTCCCGGGCGCCCACGCGGACGGTCGGCCGGACACCGCGGTGGGCGCCCTGGCGGGGCCCGTCCTCGGGGACGTCGTCGAACTCGTCGTGCGGGTACTGGGTCATCCGTGGTCTCCTCGCTGCCGGCGCAACCTGGCCACGAGCATCGGGTCGTGCTCGAGGGCGGCGCGGGTGTCGATCAGGACGTTGAGCCGCTGGTAGTAGTGGGTGGGCGAGAGGTTCAGGCGGCGGCGGATCTCCATCTCCTTCGCCCCCTGGTACTTCCACTGCAGGTTCTCGAGCGACAGGATCTCGCGGTCCACGGCGTCCAGACCGGCCCCCTCCCCGGGCTCTTCCCGGCCGGGGGCGGCCTCCCCATCGGGCACCGGCTCCGCGCCGGGAACGGCGGCGTCGTCGGCCCGGGCGTCCGCGGGCACCGCGTCGTCGGGCATCGCGTCCTCGCCGGTCACCGCGACTCGGCCCGCGGCCGCAGGGAGAGGGTGGTCAGCTGCGCGTCCTCGCCCGCGTCCACGACGGCGCGCACCGCCGCGGCCACGGACTCCGGCCGGAGGTAGCGCTCCGGGACGTACTCGTGGCCCAGGCCCGCCTGGATGTCCCGCTGCATCTGCGTGTCGACCGGGCCGGGGTGCACCGAGCTGACCACGACGCCGTCGGCCTCGACCTCCTGGCGGAGCGAGTCGGCGAGCGCGCGCAGGGCGAACTTCGAGGCCGCGTAGACGGCGTCCCCGGCGCGGGCGTTGAGCCCCGAGCCGGAGTTGAGGAACACGACCTTCCCCCGGGCCGCTCGCAGGGCCGGCAGCAGGAGCCGGGTCAGCTCCGCGGGGACCACCACGTTGAGCTCGAGCTGGGCCCGCCAGTCCGCCACGGAGGCGGCCTCCACCGTGGTGCGCCCGGCCACGGCCGCCGAGTGCACCAGGACGTCGACCCGGTCCAGGCCGGCCACCACGGACGGCAGGGCCGCGACGTCGGTCAGGTCGGCGGCGCGGACGGTGACGTGCGGGAGGCCGGAGAGCTCGGCCAGCCGGCCGGCGTCCCGGCCCAGGGCCAGGACGTCGTGGTCGCGGGCGAGGTCCACCACGCACGCGCGGCCGATGCCTCCGGTGGCCCCGGTGACGACGGCGAGGGGTCGGGTCTCGGTGGAGGAAGCGCTCATGCGCCCACTCTAGCCAGTCCGCCGCCGGTCCCGCCCGCCCCGGACGGAACGGGCCGGGGCGGTGGCGGCCCCGGTATCCTGGCCCGCAGCCGACCACACGGAGGAGCCCCATGGCAGCCGACCCCCACGCCGCGGGAGATCCCGGGGCGGACCCGGACAGCGCGGAGAAGCCCTCGTCGCCGGCACAGATCACGAGACCCTCGTGGAGCTACATCCTGCGCCGGACCGTGCACGAGTTCCGCCGCGACGAGTGCACTGACTCGGCGGCGGTGATGACGTTCTTCGCCGTGCTGTCCATCTTCCCGGGGCTGCTCACGGTGGTGTCGATGCTCGGCGTCGTCGGTCAGGCCGAGGCGACCACCAGGACCCTGCTGCGCCTGCTCGACGAGTTCGGGGTCCCGGAGGGGGCCGTGGCCGTGCTCGAGGGGCCGATCGGCGAGCTCACCGGCTTCCCGTCCGCGGGCCTGGCACTGGCCACCGGTCTGGTCGGCGCCCTGTGGACGGCCTCGGGCTACGTGCGGGCCTTCGGTCGGTCCATGAACCGGATCTACGAGGTCGAGGAGGGCCGCCCCGTCTGGAAGCTCTACCCCCTGATGATCGCGGTGACGCTGTCCCTGGTGGTCCTGGTGGTGGGCATGATGCTGCTCCTGCTGCTCTCCGGGCCGGTCGCCGAGCGGCTCGGCGGGCTGATCGGCCTCGGCGAGGCGGCGCTCCGGCTCTGGCAGGCCGCCCGGATCCCGGCCCTGCTGCTGCTGCTCGTCTTCGTGATCGCCCTGCTCTACTACGCCACCCCGAACATCCGGCAGCCGAGGTTCCGGTGGCTCAGCATCGGCTCGGTGGTCGCCATCCTGGTCATGAGCGCTGCGACCACAGGGTTCAGCTTCTACGTGTCCAACGTCAACGACTACAACGCCACCTACGGTGCCATCGGCGGAGTGATCGTCCTGCTGCTGTGGATCTGGATCATGAACATCGTGCTGCTCGCGGGCGCCGAGCTCAACGCCGAGATCGAGCGCGGACGCCAGCTCCAGGCCGGGATCGAGGCCGAGGAGAACCTGCGGCTGCCGCCGCGGGACCTCCGGGGCGTGCGGCGGATGCAGGCGAAGGAGCAGGAGCTCGTCGAGGAGGGCCGCGCGCTGCGCCGTCGGCACGCCGGTCCCGACCCCACGGAGCACGCCCGCGCCGGGGACGGCACGGCACCGGCCTAGAGGGGACGGCACGGCACCGGCCTAGAGTGGTGCACGGCGCACCCGTTTTCGCACCCGCATCGACCCCGCACCCGCACCGAGGAGCACCGTGAGCGAGCCCCAGCCCCTGGACAGGATCATGGCCCCCGACTGGGCGGAGGCCCTGGCCCCGGTGGAACCGCAGATCCGGCGGATGGGGCAGTTCCTGCGCGAGGAGCACGCCGACGGGCACCGCACGCTCCCGGAGGGCCCGGCGGTCCTGCGGGCGTTCCAGGAGCCGCTCGAGCAGGTCAGGGTGCTGGTCGTCGGGCAGGACCCCTACCCCACTCCCGGCCACGCCATGGGCCTGTCCTTCTCCGTGCAGCCCCACGTGCGTCCAGTGCCCCGCTCCCTGCAGAACATCTACAAGGAGCTGCGGGACGACCTCGGCGTCGACCCGCCGGAGCACGGGGACCTCTCCGCGTGGTCCCGGCAGGGCGTGATGCTCCTGAACAGGGTCCTCACCGTGCGCGAGGGGGCCCCGGCCTCCCACCGGGGCAAGGGCTGGGAAACGGTCACGGAGCGCGCCATCAAGGCCCTCGCCGGCCGCGGGACCCCGCTGGTGGCCATCCTGTGGGGCCGGGACGCGCGGAGCACTGCCGCGTGGCTGGACGGCTTCCCCACGGTCGAGTCCGCGCACCCGTCCCCGCTGTCCGCGTCCCGGGGCTTCTTCGGGTCCCGGCCGTTCTCCCGCACGAACCAGCTCCTCGAGCAGCAGGGCGCGGAGCCCGTCGACTGGCGGCTGTGACACCAGGAGGCCTCCGTTAGGGTGGGCGGCATGACGACGACCTCCGGGGCCCGGCCCGCCAGACCCCGCAAGCCGCAGCTGAACCTGACGGTGCGCTCCCGCGAGCTGCTGTCCCCGTCGATGGTCCGGGTGGTCCTGGGCATCGACGAGCCCGAGCGCTACGCGGACATCGTCCCGCCCGAGAAGTACGTGAAGCTCGTCTTCCTCCGGCCCGGCACGGGCGAAGCCGGCACCGCGCTCCCCGGGACTTCGATCCCCGGCACGGACGCTCCTGACGTCGAGACCACAGGCTCGTCGCGGCTGGGGACGGAGCCCGGCCGGAACCCCGACTACTGGGAGCTCAAGGAGACCCTGCCGGGCGACCGGCAGCCCGTCACCCGCCACCTCACCATCCGCCGGTACGTGCCGGAGCGGCACGAGCTGTGGATGGACTTCGTGCTGCACGGTGACGACGGCTTTGCCGGCCCGTGGGCGGCCCGCGCCGAGCCCGGGGACCGCATCATCGCCCTCGGCCCCGGGGGCAGGTGGACGCCCGCCCCGGACGCCGCGTGGACCCTGATCGCCGCCGACGACGCCGCGATCCCCGCCGCCCTCGCCGTCCTGGAGACCCTCCCGGCCTCCGCGCAGGGAGAGGTGCTGCTGGAGGTGGACACGCCCTCCGACGTCCAACCGGTGTCCGCCCCGGCCGGGATGGCGGTGCGCTGGGTGTTCCGGGCGGACAGCGGTCCCGGAGAGGACCCTGCCCTGGTGCGGGCCGTTCGCGAGGCCGGGTGGCCCACCGACCCGGAAGGGGTCCAGGTCTTCGCCCACGGCGAGCGGGAGGTCATGAAGGCCCTGCGCGAGGAGCTGTTCACGCGCCGTCGGCTGGAGCGGGACCAGGTCTCGCTGTCCGGCTACTGGGCGAGGGGCCGCACCGAGGACGTGTTCCAGGCGGAGAAGAAGCTGCCGGTCGGCCAGATCCTCTGAGCCGGACCCGCGAGCGGTGATCCTTCGGACTGCGCGGCGCTGAGCTGCTCGTCCCGAGATCGGGCACCGGTTCTCGGACGCGCCCGGGAGCCGTGCCGTCCCTCCGCGTCTCACGGCCGCTCCTCCCCGCCCCAGGGCATGGTCACGGTCCGGGCCACGGGCTCCGGCTCCGCACCGCCCTTGTGGTGTCGGACCCGGTGGGGATCATGAGACATGACCACTACCGCCGGCCGGCCGCGGAGCCCGGAGGAGGTCCTCGGGGAGGACACGGCCGTTGCCGACCGTGAGTACGCCGGTGCTGTGACGGAGCTGGTCGAGGACGCCCGGGCGGAGGCACGGGCTGCGGGCCGGCAGCTGCGGGTGATCCACCGGATGTGGCAGCTGCAGGAGCAGGCGCACGATCGGCAACGGGCGGCCCGGGCACGCTGGTCGAACGAGCGAGCCCGCAGTCGTGGGCAGCACGTCCCGGAACCGGAGAAGCGCACGGTGCTGGACGTGGCCGACGAGATCGGCCCGGCGCTGCGGCTGCCGGCGGGTACGGCGGTGCGCCGGGTGGAGAACGCGGTCCTGCTCGCCGAGAGCCTGCCCCGGGTCCTGCAGGCTCTCGAGTCCGGGGCGATCGCCCCGCGCCAGACCGAGGTGATCGTGGACCTGTGGCGGGACCTGGTGGGTGTGACCGGTCGGCCGCCCGAGCAGCGGCCGCTCGGCGAGGCCGTGTCCCGTGTCGTGGACGAGCTGCTGGAGAAGGCCCCGACGGCCACCGCGTCGCAGCTCCGGGCGCTGGCCCGGAGGCGGCGGGCCTGGCTGCTGGCCGGGTCCCAGGAGGACCGTCACCGGCTGGCCCGCCGGGGGCGCAGGGTGTGGATAGAACCCGAGGAGGACGGCATGGCGCGGCTGTGCGCGCTCCTGGACGCGGCCACCGCCCACGCGGTCCACGCCCGTCTCGCGTCCATCGCCGCCCGTGTGGATCCGCACAGCCCGCCGTCGGACTTGGCCGGGTCCGCGTGTGGCGGCCAGGGCGTCGCCGAGGGCCGGGGCCCGGACGACGACCGGAGCTGCTGGGAGGACGGGCCGCGCACGGCAGGGCAGCTGCGCGCGGACGTGCTCGCCGCACTGCTGCTGGACGGCGAGCCCTCCTGCATGCCGGAGCACCTGCGCGGGATCCGCGGGCAGGTCACGGTCACCGTTCCCGTGCTCTCGCTGCTGGAGCACAGCGCACAGACTCCCGGCCGCGGATCCTCCGGCCGGTCGCCCGACGGAGACGGGCTTCCCGGAGGATCACCCGACGGGGACGCGGTCCCCGGCCGATCACCCGACGGAGACGGGCTCCCCGGCCGATCACGCAGCGCCGGCGGAACGACCGGCGGCGGGCCTGCTGGGAGCCCTGGCTGCGCGGAGCTGGCCGGGTACGGGCCGATCCCGGTGAGCGTGGCCGAGCAGATCGCCGCCGGCGCCGGGTCCTGGTCGAGGGTTCTGACACATCCGGTCACCGGCACTGTCCTGGACCACGACCGCACCACGTACGCCGTACCGGCCGATCTCAAGCGCCGGCTGCGAGCGAGGGACGGCACCTGCCGGTTCCCCGGATGCCGGCGCCGTGCCGAGCGCTGCGACCTCGACCACACCGTGGCCTGGGTCGAGGGCGGGCCGACCGCCGCGGACAACCTCGCCCATCTGTGCCGCCACCACCACGTCCTCAAGCACCGGGACGGCCCGCTCGGGCGCTGGCGGGTCCGGCACCGCCGCCGGGAGTCCCCGGAGGGCGTCCTGGAATGGACCTCACCGGCCGGACGCGTCCACGTGACCTACCCCCAGCAGCACCACCACCCCGTGCTCTCGCCGCTGCGGATCGCCGACGACCTGCCCGTCGACGGCCGGCCCCCGGCAGAGCAGGCACCGGACGAGCCGTCACCGGCTGCGGTCCTGTGGACATCCCGCAGGACCGTGCCCTCCGGCGCCCGACCTCACCAGGTCCGCCCCCACGGGGTCCGGCAGGACGACGACCCGCCCCCGTTCTGAGCCGCACCGACGATCCACCCCGGCGATGCCCCGGCCCACAGCCCACCACGGTGCCGGCCCGGCCCACAGCGCCCTACGGTGCTGACACTGGTCAGCGTGTCAGCGGCGCCGGTTGCGCCGGGAACTGGTGCCGTTGAGGTGCCCCACGAAGGGCCGCATGAGGTACTTGCCGAGCACCACTCCGGAGGCCAGGGCCACGATGGAGGCCATCGCGTTGACGAGCCCCACGATCCCGGGGCCGTAGGTGTCCGTCTCCACGGTGATGGTGTACATGCCGCGGAAGATGGACAGCCCGGGCAGCAGGAAGGTCATCGCGGGGATCGCCAGGACCAGCTGGGGAATCCGGTGCCGGGCCGCCAGCACGGTCGCCACGCACCCGCTGGTGATCGCCGCGAGCGCCGTGTCCAGGCGGGAGCCCAGGCCGGCGGCCACGCCGGTGTGGTAGACCACGAGACCGCCGAGGGCGGCGACCACGGTCGAGAGCACGTGACGGGGCTTGGCCTGCATCGTGACAGCGATGAGCCCGGTGGCGATCAGCATGAACACGGAGTTGGTCAGCGGGCCCACCGGGTCGAAGGCGCTCTGCGAGACGTCGACCCGGGGCATGCCGGCGTAGCCGGCCACGGAGATGCCACCGGCGATGCCGGCCACGATGCCGAGGAACGCCATGGACGTGGAGAGCAGCCGCCCGGCCGCCGTGACGGGGAACCCGTTGATCGCGTCCTGCATGGTGGAGACCATGCGGGTGGTGGGCAGGAGCAGGATGATCCCGCCCGCGATGACCCGTGCCGGGGACAGGTCGACACCGGCCCAGGACATCAGCAGGGCCATCGTGGTGAGGATCCCCGACTGGGCAGCCATGGTGAAGAACTCGGGGATCCGCCAGACGCCCAGCCGGTGCGCCACGGCCTGGTTGACGACCGAGGACAGACCGGCCACGAGCGCACCCAGCACTCCCCCGCCGATGCCGACGGTGATGGTCATCGCCGCGGCGGCCGTGGCGGCCCGCACCATCCACCGCGGATAGGGCTTGGGCTTGGCGTTGATCGCCTCCAGGCGCCGCTCCGCCTCCCCGCGGGGCATCTCCCCGCCCGTGATGTCCGCGACCAGCTGGTGCGTCTCGGCCAGCCCCGCGTAGTTGTCCGTCCAGGAGCGCACGACCCGCATGACCGTGTGGCTGTTCGTGTCCGGGTCGTTGAAGACGTCCTCGCGGGTCCGGGTGTCCCCGCCGTCCGGCTGGTCGTCGGCGATGTAGTTGATCGTCACGGCCTGGTTGGTGATGTCCACCTCGACGTTCTCGACCCCGTAGGTGGCGCACACGGCGATGATGGCGTTCTCGACGTCGAGGGCGTCGGCGCCGTAGTGGAACATGGTCTCCGCGAGCCGCAGCGCGAAGTTCAGGGTGCGCCGGGCCTGCCGGCTGGTGGACTCCCCGAACCGACGCAGATTGGCGAAGGGCGAGGCGTTGAGCCGTTCCACCACGCGCATGGGGGCGGTCGGGGCGGCCTCCCCCTGCAGGATGGAGCGCAGCCGGGCGCGCCCGCCGGGCCGGGCCCCCTGCGCCCGGGTGGACGGGTAGGCGCCCCGCTGCATCCGGTCGGAGCTCTTGCCGGGAGCCGGGAGCGGTCCGATCGTCGTCGTCTCCGGGCGGGAGACGGGGACCGTGTCGGTGCCGGTGCGGCGCCGCCGGCGCGCCGACGCCGGCAGGGGCACGGTCTCGGCGGCGGAGAGCAGCTCGCGGCGCTTCTCCGGCTCGGGGGTGTCCCCGTGCCGGCGGATCAGGCTCGTGCTGAGCACGGGCAGCGCCTGCGGGGCGTCGGGCACGATGTCGAGCACGGTGGTCCCGGCGCGGCGCCGGGCGTGCTGGGCCTGGTCCTCGGTGGGGCGCACCGCGGGCAGGCCCGCGCCGTGCCGGGCGACCGGGCGGGCGGCGCCCGTGAGCGTCGTGTCCCCGCCCGGACCGAAGGGCTCGACGACGTGGAGGTCGGGCTCCTCGGCACCGTCCGACGAGGGGTAGGCGGCGAACGGGCGCAGGGGGGCGCGCTGGTCGGTCACCACGCGGCGTTCCTCCTTCCGGGGCGCGAGGGCGGGGGCCCGGCGGGCGGTCGGGGTCGGGGTCGGGGTCGGGGTCGGGGTCGGATCAGTAGAAGGGCTGGCCCGTGCGGCGGACCCACAGCTGGCGCTGGACCTTCTCGGCCACGTTGGTCCACACCGCGTACTTGGCGGGGCTCAGGACCTGGTCGTGGACGCCCACGAAGTCGACCACGGTCTTGGTGAAGCTCGTCTTGAACAGCCCCAGACCGTAGTAGGGGTGCTCCTTGTTCTTGAGCTGGTCGCTCGGCGGGGTGCCGCAGAAGTCGTACTCGACGATCCCGTGCTCCCGCATGAGGTCCGTGATCGCGGTCCACTGCAGCAGGTGGGAGTCACCGTACTGGCGGCGCCGGGGCTTCGAGCCGCCGTCCTTGTAGGTGCCCTTGGTGCCGTAGGCGATGACGTAGGCGCCCACCGAGGGCTCGCCGTCCTCGTAGGTGAAGTACAGCCGCCCCTGGCCGGCCTGCTCGAACGCCGTCCAGAACTTCGCGTAGTACTCGTAGGAGCGCAGGTTCACGTTCGCGTCCCCCTGCCCCACGGTGTCCATGAGCGCGTACATCCGGCGCATGTTCTGCTCGGTCAGCTCGACGCGTTCGACGGTGCAGCCCTCGCGCAGGGCCCGCCGGACGGCGTTGCGCCCGCGGGAGTGCAGCGACTTCAGCACGGTCTCCTCGTCCCGGTCGGTGTCGAGGACCGCCGTGGAGTCGTTGGGCTGGATGTTGAAGGACTTCTTCAGCCCGGCCCGCGCGAGCACGCCGCGGGCGTAGTCGGAGTCCAGGACGTCCGGCTCGATCTTGATCGCGAAGACGTTCAGCCGCTGCTCGGCCACGAGCCGGGCACTGGCCGCGGCGATCCCGGGGATGTCGTCGACGGAGGCGACGTCCGGGCCCTTGATCATGTACCAGAGCTTGCCGAGGGCGGGCACCGCCTTCTCGAGGACGAGGTTGTAGCACGCCTGTCCGCCGTCGGCGGGCTCGTGCACGAGGTGCAGGGGCCGCCAGCCGTGGTCCGCCTTGACGTCCGCGAAGGACGCCGACTGCAGCAGATTGCCGCCGTGCGGGTTCGCCGTGACGTGGGTGTCCCAGGCCTCGATCTCCTGGGCGGTGGCGAAGCGTGCGGTGAACTCTCGCAAGGCTCTCTCAATCGTCGGGGTCGTCGGGGCCGGCCGGCCGGGGGTGGCCGGCGGGCCGGTGCGCCGGCGGGGGCCGGCCCCGGTCAGTCTAACCGCGCGGGCCTGAGGGGCCTCTGAGCCGTGCCGGTCGGGCGCCGCGCCCCCGTTCCCGTCCCCGCGGCAGGCCCGGGACGGGGCCGGGGGCGGCACCGGGTGCCGCGCTGTGTATTCTGTTCAGGCGGTTCGCACCGGCAGGTCCGCGGCGCGCACCGGCAGGTCCGCTCCGATCCCCGGCGCGGTCCGGACCAGGGAGGTGGCGGGAGCCGTGGGTGGACCGGGCGGGCGCTGGAGCATCGCCCGCGCCGCGGTCCTCGTGACCGGCCTGACCGCCGTCTCCACCGTGCTGGGCTTCGCCCGGGACGTCGTCGTCGGCGCCGTCTTCGGCGCGGGCGCCGAGCTCGACGCGTGGCTGGTGGCCCAGGGCGTGCTGAACGTCGTCCTCGGCCTGATCGCCTGGGCGATGGCGCGCTCCGTCACCCCCGTGACCTCGCGGGAGGCCGCCCGGGAGCGCGCCGACGGCACGGGGTGCCGCGGCCACCGCGGCTTCGAGGTCTCCCTCACCGTCACCGTGGTCGTCCTCGGCCTGGCCGCCGTGGTGACGGGGCTGCTCGCGGAACCGGTGACGGCCCTGCTCGCCCCCGGGTTCGACGACGCCCAGACCGCCACGGCCGCCTCGCTCACCCGGATCGTCCTCGTCGCGACGGTGCTCGTGGCCGGCACGGACCTGCTGGCCTCGCTCGTCCAGGCCCACGGCCGCTTCGCGTGGTCCTCCCTGCAGGGCGTCCCGTTCAACCTCGTCATGATCGCCGCGGCAGGTCTGTTCGGGCCCCGCTACGGCGTCTCGGCGCTCGCCGTGGGCTACGTGGTGGGCTCGGCGGCGCGGCTGCTGATGCAGGTGCCCCCCGTGCGGGCGCTCGGCGCCCGGCTCCGGCCCCGGTGGGACCTGCGGGACCCGGGCTTCCGGGAGATCGCCCGGCTCGTGCCGCCCATGCTGGTGGGCAACGCCGTGGTCAACATCAACACCCTCGTCGACCGGGCGGTGGGCTCCACCCTCGAGGACGGCACGATCACGGCGCTGACCTACGGCTGGCGCCTGGTCGACCTGCCGGAGACCGTCGTCATCGCGGCCCTGCTCGTCCCCCTGTACCCGGCCCTGGGCGCCTCCGCGGACGACCGGCCCGAGCTGCGCCGGCTCGTCGACCGAGGGCTGTCCGTGGTCGTCACCGTGCTCGCCCCGGTGTGCGCGGTGTTCGTGGTCGCGGCCGGACCCCTCGTCGCCACGGCCTTCGGGCACGGCGCGTTCGACGACGGGGACGTCGCGGCGACGGCCACCGCGGTCGCCTGGTACGCGCCGGCGCTGCTCGCGCTCGGCTTCCGCCAGGTGGTGGTCCGCGCGTCCTACGCCATCGGCGACTCCCGCGGGCCGGTGGTCGTGGCGGTGCTGGCGATGGTCGTCAACGTGGTCGGCGACGTCCTGCTGGCCCCGGTGCTGGGCCTCGCCGGCATCGCCGCGGCCACGACCGCGTCCCTGGTCGTGGCGGCGCTGCTCAACGCGTGGCTGCTGCACCGGCGGCACGCCGGGCTGGACGCCAGGGCGACGACGGCCCTGGTGGCGCGGGCGCTCGTGCTGGCGGCCGTCGCCGGCGCCGCAGGGCTGGGGGCGCGGGAGGCGCTGACGGAGCTGCCCTCGTTCGTGCTCGCGGCGCTCTGCGCCGCCGTGGTGGGCGGGACGTACCTGCTCGGGCTCGTCGTGCTGCGGGCTCCCGAGCGCCTGCTCGTGGGCGAGACGCTGCGGACGCTGCGCCGGCGCTGACGCGGCGCCGCCCTACCCGGAGCGGGCGCCGTTCCTGAGCCGCCAGGTGGCCAGGTGCCACGTGGGCCCGGGATCGCGCAGGTCCCACACACTGTGCTGGGCGCCGCGGCCCCAGCGGAGGGTGTCGGCGACGTCCGCGGCCAGACCGCCGCGGCGCTCCACGGAGGCCCGTCGCAGGTCCCCGGCGAGCCAGGCGTAGCGGACCCCGGGGCGGGCGTCCGGCAGCTCCGGCACGGGCGCGCCGAGCACCAGCCGGCCCCACGCGTCGGCCAGCCCGGGGCGGGCGGCCTCGGCCAGGGCCATCGAGCCGAAGAAGCGGCCGTTGAGGTCGATGAGCTGCGGGACGCCGTCGTCCCCGGTGAGGAACTGCAGCTCCACGAGGCCCCACCAGCCCAGGTCGCGCAGCAGCACCTCGGCGCGCGCCGCGAGCTCCTCGTCGACGGGCACCGTCTCCGCACGGGCCGAGACGCCGTTGGGCGTGGGCCACAGCCGGGAGGTGGTCTGCTGCACCCGGCCGCGCAGGCGACCGTCGTGGTGGACCCCGATGAGGGCCCCGAGGGTGCCGCGCACGGGCACCTGCAGCACCGGTTCGGCACCGGCCTCGCGGATCCGCCGCACCTGTCCGGCGGCGGCGGGGGCGTCCGGGAAGAGCTTGGCCTCGATGCGGTGGGGCCGGGTCTGCCCTGGCGCCCAGTGCGCCCGGCACTTGACGACGACCGGGCCGTCCCAGGCGGCGAGCGCCTCGTCCGTGGCCGCCAGCGTCCGGGGGGCAGCGAGGCCCGCCCGGGCCGCCCGGTCCGCGAGCCCGACCTTGTCGAGGGCCTCCGCGACCACGTCCGGGCCCGGGTGCGCCACCGCCGCCGGGAGGTGCTGACGGTAGGCCGAGACCGCGGCCATCCAGTCGTCGCCGGCGCCGAAGACGACGTCGTAGGACCCCTCCGCGACCGCCCGGCGGACGCCGTCGATGAAGCGGGCGCCGTCCCCGCGCGGGCGGGGCACCTCGTGGCAGGTCGCGGCCGCCCGCGTGGCGCCGAGCATGCCCGGTCCGTCGGGGGTGCCGACGCCCACGTGCCAGCCCGCCCGTTCGAGGGCGCGCGCCGCCGCGAGGGCCCCCCGGTCCCGGCCCGTGCCCACGACGAGGGCCCGCCGCGGGGCCTGCGCGGCGCGCTCCGGCTCCCGGCGGCGGTGGTCGAGCGGTGGTCGAGCGGCGGTCATCGGTCCTCCATCGGAGTGTGCGGGCGTCCCCTCCACCGTAGTCGGGGCACGTGAGAGGTCGGTGCGGCGGGTCGGCACGCGCGACGGCGCCCGCTCACCGTGCGGTGGGCGGGCGCCGTGGCTGGACGGTGCGGCGGGGTCCTACTCGGCGTCGTGGTCCGTCTCGAGGATCTGCACGAGCGCGTCGAGCGCGTCGTCGGCGCCCGCGCCCTCGGCGCGGAGGACGACCTTGTCCCCCTGGCCGGCGCCGAGGGACATGAGGGACAGCACGCTCGAGGCGTCCATCGCCTCGTCCTCGGGCTCGCCCTCGGCGGCGATCGTGATGTCGAGGTCGTACTCCCCGGCGGCCTCGGCGAAGATCGCGGCCGGACGGGCGTGCAGGCCGACGGACGAGGCGATGGTGGCGGTGCGTTCTGCCATGGTGGTGCTCCTTCGGGTTGCGGGGCCCTGGGTGACGGGCCCCGGTGGTTGGGGTGGTGCGGAAACGGTGCGGTCGGTGGGTCAGAGGCCGAGCTCGGCGAGCACGCTGAGCTCGGTCCGCACGGCGGCGGCGGCCTCCTCCGCGCTGGGCTGCTCGATCGCGACCTCGGCGAGGGCCTGGGCGGTGGCGAGGTCGACGCTGCGCAGCACGGCGGCGACCGCGGCCAGTCCGCGGGGGCTCATGGACAGGGTGTGCACCCCGAGGCCCACGAGCACCACGGCGAGCGCGGGGTCGGCCGCGGCCTCGCCGCAGACGCCCACGTTGCGCGGGCCGGCGCCCTCGGACTCGGCCCGGCGGGCGCCCTCCACGGTGTACCGGATCATGCGCAGCACGGCGGGCTGCCACGGGTTGTTGAGCTCCGCGAGGGAGCCCATCATCCGGTCGGCGGCCATCGTGTACTGGGTCAGGTCGTTGGTGCCCAGGGACACGAACTTGACGTGGCGCAGGATCTGGTCGGCGGTGACGGCCGCGGACGGCGTCTCGACCATGACCCCGGGCACCCGCAGGCCTGCGGCCGTCGCCATCACGGCGAAGTCCCGGGCCTCGGAGGGCGTGGCGATCATCGGCGCCATGACCCACACGTCCGCGTCCGTGGCCTTCTCCGCCAGCGCGATCGCCTCGAGCTGCCGGGCGAGCACGCCCGGCACGGAGCGGTCCGTGCGGTAGCCCCGGACCCCGAGCGCGGGGTTCGGCTCGGCGGTGTCGGTGAGGAAGGGCAGCGGCTTGTCCGCCCCGGCGTCGAGCGTGCGGACCACGACCTTCTTGCCGGCGAAGGACTCGAGGATCGCGGTGTACTGCTCCACCTGCTCCTCGACCGAGGGCTCCTTGTCCCGGCCCAGGAAGCAGAACTCGGTGCGCAGCAGTCCCACGCCCTGGGCCCCGGCCGCGGCCGCCGTGCGGGCGTCCTCGGGGGTGCCCACGTTGGCCAGCAGCGGGATCTCGGTGCCGTCCGAGAGCACGCCGCGGCCGTCGAAGGCCTCGCGCGCCGCGGCGCTGCGCACCCAGGCCTCCACGAGCTCCTGCTCGTCCGCGCCGGGCTCGGTGCGGATCTCACCGGTGGCGCCGTCCACGAACACGCGGGTGCCGTCGGCGAGCGCCTCGACGCCCCGGGCCGCCACGACCGCGGGGAGCCCGAGGTTGCGGGCCAGGATGGCCGTGTGGGACTGCGGGCCGCCGCCGGAGGTGACGAGGGCCAGGACCATCTCGGGGTCCAGGGTCGCCGTGTCGGCGGGCGCGAGGTCCTCGGCGGTCAGCACGAACGGGACGTCCCGCTGCGGCACGCCCGGCATGGGCAGCCCCTGGAGCTGGGACACGAGCCGCGCCCGGACGTCCTCGATGTCCGCGGCGCGCTCGGCCATGTACCCGCCCAGGGCGCGCATCTGGTCCGCGTAGTCGCTCGCGGCCTCCCACAGGGCGCGCTCGGGGGCGAGCCCCTTGCCGTTGACGAGCTTCGCGGCGTTCTTCAGCAGTGCCTTGTCCCCCGCCATGAGCGCGGTGGACTTGAGCACGTCCGCGGCGTCCTTCTCGGTCGCCACCTCGGCGCGGCGCTTGAGCTCGGCCTTGACCGCGGCGGCGGCCGTGTGCAGCCGGGCCACCGCCGCCTCGGGCTCCTCGTCCCGCAGCATCAGCCCCGCGGCCGGCTCGGAGACCGGCTCCGGCATGCTCACGAGCTCGCCGATGACGCGGCCCGCGCACACCCCCACGCCTGTCAGTGTCTGCATCGTGTTCCTCTTCCTCGAGAAGGCTCGGATCGGTGCGCACGGGCCCCGGGCGGGGCCAGTGCGCACCGCTCAGGCGGTGGTCGGCACAGCGGCGGCGTCCTCGCGCGAGCGGGTGGCGTCGGCCACCCGGCCGTGCGCACCGCCCACGTGCTTGAGGGCGACGACGATGCCTGCTGTGACCACGGTACCGACAACCACCGCGAGCAGGAACATCAGCGGGTTGCCGATCACCGGCAGGATCCACACCCCGCCGTGCGGCGCGGCGGAGGTGACGCCCGTGGCCATGCTGATCGCGCCGGTCACGGCGCCGCCGACCATGGATGCGGGGAGCACGCGCAGCGGGTCGGCCGCGGCGAACGGGATGGCGCCCTCGGAGATGAAGGAGGCTCCCAGCAGCCACGCGGCCTTGCCGTTCTCCCGCTCGGCCACCGTGAAGTAGCGCTTGGCCACCGTCGAGGCGAGGGCCATGGCCAGCGGGGGCACCATGCCGGCGGCGATGACCGCGGCCATGATCTCCTGCGGGGCGGTGTTGGCGACGGTCGCGGCCCCGAGGCCTGCGGCGGCGAACGTGTAGGCGACCTTGTTGATCGGCCCGCCCAGGTCCGAGCCCATCATCAGGCCGAGGATCGCGCCGAGCGCCAGCGCACTGGCACCGGTCATGCCGTTGAGGACCTCGGTCAGCCACGCCATGAAGGTGGCGATCGGCCCGCCCAGGACCAGCAGCAGCAGACCCGCGGCGAAGATCGTGGCGAGCAGCGGGATGATCACCACGGGCATCAGCGAACCCAGCCAGCGGGGCAGCCGGGGCTGCGCCAGCCAGTAGGCGGCGAGACCGGCCAGCAGACCGCCGACGATGCCGCCGAGGAACCCGGCGCCCATGAAATTCGCGACCAGGCCGGCCGCGAAGCCCGGGGCGATGCCGGGACGGTCGCTCAGGCCGTAGGCGATGTAGCCGGCCAGTGCGGGCACCAGCAGGCTCATGGCCAGGTTGCCCATCTTGAACAGGACCGCGCCGATGTACTGGGCGAGGGTGAACTCGCCGAGGTTCCAGATGGTGGAGCCGGTCAGCACGTCGTCGGCGATGTTGGCGATGTCCGCCCCGGCCACCATGAAGCCGAAGGCCATGAGCAGCCCGCCCGCGGCCACGAACGGGATCATGTAGCTGACACCGGTCATCACGGCCTTGCGGATGCGGGTCCCCCAGCCCTCGTTCGCGCCGCCGGTGGCGCCCTGGTCGGCGTCCCCGCCGGCCCCGCCCTGCACGCGCGGGGCGTTCGGGTTCCCGGCGTTGGCGAGGGCCTCCTCGATCATGACCTTCGGCTCGTCGATGCCGCGCTTGACCGGCGAGGCGACGAAGGGCTTGCCGGCGAACCGGGCGCGGTCCCGGACGTCGACGTCGGTCGCGAAGATCACCGCGTCCGCCGCGGCGATCGTGGCGGGGTCCAGCTTGGTGAAGCCGGCGGAGCCCTGGGTCTCGACCTGGAGGTCGACCCCCATGTCCTCGGCGGCGTAGGTCAGCCCGTCCGCCGCCATGTAGGTGTGGGCGATGCCGGTGGGGCAGGCCGTGACGGCCACGATCTTCTTGCCGGCGTGCGGGCCGGCGTCGCCCGCGGCCGGGGCGGCGGACGCCGGCGCGGCGCCCCCGTCCGCGGCCCGGGCGTCGACCGAGGCGGGCACCGCGGCGGCGGACGTGGCACCGGCGGTCGCCGGGCCGGTCGCGGAGGCGCCCTCGGCGGTCCCGCCGAGCCCCAGCGCGTCGTCGACGATCCGGACGACCTCCTGCTCGGACCGCGCGGCGCGCAGGGCGGCCACGAAGTCCTTCTTCATCAGCGAGCGGGCGAGCTTGGCCAGCAGCTTCAGGTGCGTCTGGTCGGCGCCCTCGGGCGCCGCGATGAAGAAGACGATGTCGGCGGGGCCGTCCTTGGCGCCCCAGGGGACGCCCTGCGCGAGCCGGGCCATGACCAGGGTCGGCTCGGTCACGGCGGCGGAGCGGCAGTGCGGGATCGCGATGCCGCCGGGGATGCCGGTGGCGGTCTTGTTCTCGCGGGCGATGGCGTCCGCCAGCAGCCCGTCGAGCTGCTCGGCGCGGCCGGTGCGCTGCACCAGGGCGGCGAGCCGGCCGATGACGGATTCCTTGTCTGCTCCCAGGTCCTGGTCGAGCGAGACCAGGTCGGGAGTGATGAGCTCGGACACGATGTCCTCCTTGAGCGGCCGGGCCGGTGGCCCGGGTGGTTCGGATGAGGTGGGGTGGAGTGGTTCGGTTCAGCCGGAGACGGCGCGCGCGGGGAGCTCCCGCACGGTGACCGCCTCGGGGGTGGTCTCGGAGAGGGTGGGGACCCGGGTGCCCGGCAGCGCGGCCGCCGCGGACCCGGAGGCCACGGCCTGCCGCAGGCACTCCGGCGCCGCGTCCCCGCGCTCCTGGGCGATGAGGTAGCCCGAGAGCGAGCTGTCGCCGGCGCCCACGGTGGAGTGCACGGCCACGGGGGCGTGGACGGCGTGCCAGGAGCCCTCCGGGACGGTGAGCACGGCCCCGCCGGCCCCGAGGGTCGTGAGGACCGCGCCCAGGCCGCGGTCCACGAGCGCGGCGGCGGTGGCGGCCGCGAGGTCGGGGTCCGCCTCGAGCCGTTCGCCGTCGACCGTCCCGACGAGCTCGGCGAGCTCCTCGCCGTTGGGCTTGATGAGGTCGGGCAGGGCGTCGTCGCCGGACACGGCGCCCCGCAGCGCCGCCCCGGAGGTGTCCACGGCGAACAGGGGCGAGCGCTCCCCCAGGGCCGTGCGGACCCGGCGGACGATCCGGGCGTAGACGTCCTCCGGGGCGCCGGGCGGCAGCGAGCCGGCCAGGACCACCCAGGAGGCGTCCGCGCCGCGGTGCACCAGGAGCTCGACGACGGCGTCGACGTGCTCGGTGCCCAGCGGCGCACCCGGGGCGTTGATCTTGGTGGTGGTGCCGTCCGGCTCGGTGATCGTGATGTTCGAGCGGATCGGGGCGCCCACGGGGACCGCCTCGTAGGGGACCTCGGCCGCGGTGAGCTCCGCCAGCAGCGGATCGCCGGGGTCGCCCGGCAGCACGGCCAGGGTCGGGACGCCGCTCCCCCGCAGCGCCCGGGAGATGTTCACGCCCTTGCCGCCGGCGTCCTGCCGGGCGCCGTCGGCGCGCTGGACGGCGCCGCGGCGCAGCGGCGCCGGGAGCTCGACCGTGCGGTCGAGGGACGGGTTGAGGGTGACGGTGAGGATCACGCGATCACCACCTCGACGTCGGCCTCCTCGAGGGCGGCGGCCAGCTCGGGGCCGGGGGCCCGGTCGGTGATGAGGGTGTCGATCTCGTCGAGCGACGCGAAGCGCATGAGGGTCTCCTGATCGTGCTTGGCCGAGTCGCAGAGGACCACGACCCGGCGGGAGGTCTGGATGATGGCGGTCTTGACGACCGCCTCGATGGGGTCCGGGGTGCTCAGCCCGAACGCGGCGTGGATCCCGTTGCAGCCCACGAACGCGAGGTCCGGGCGCAGGCGGGTGTAGTGCTCCGCGGCCCGTCCGCCGGCGGCGGCCCAGGTGAGCTTGCGGACGCGCCCGCCGACGAGCTCGAGCCCGATGCCCGAGGCGTCGGCGAGCTTGGCGGCGATGTGCAGGGCGTGGGTGATGATGAGCTGCTCCTGCCCGTCCGGCAGGGTGGAGTCGGTGCGGACGATGAGGTCGGCCAGGGCCTCGACGGTGCTGCCGGCGTCGAGCACGACGGCCCCGGCCCCGCTGGTGCGCAGGAGGTCGAACGCCGCCTGCGCGATCCGCCGCTTCTCCGGGGTGTTCAGGTGCTTGCGGGACGAGATGGCCTTCTCGTCGGACGTCGACTGGTCCGCGGAGACGGCGCCCCCGTGCACCCTGCGGAGCCTGCCCGCGGCCTCGAGGGCCGCGAGGTCGCGCCGGACCGTCTCCATGGTGACGTCGAAGCGGCGTGCCAGGTCCGCGCCGTTGACCCGGCGAGTCGTGAGCACCAGCTCGGCGATCTCGGCCTGGCGTTCTTCTGCGAACATGGCATGCACCTCACGGACGGGAACGATGGGCTGTCTTTGCGTTCCCTTGAGTTTATGTGAGTTCGTGTGGTTTTACCAGGGGTTGTGGTGATCCACTTCACGAAAGGCCACAATCGGCGGCGAGGCCCCGGCCGACCGGGCGGGGCACGGTGTCCGCGCCCCGGCGTAGCCTGGATCACGGACCGCCCGGTCCGCCCCGCCCGTCCCGCCACCAGGAGCGGACGCCCATGCTTCTCCGTCTCGTCCGGCAGCACACCGGCCGCTACCTGCCGTGGGTCCTGGCCGTCGTCGCGCTCCAGCTGGTCGCCACGATCGCCGCGCTGCTGCTGCCGAGCCTCAACGCGCGGATCATCGACGAGGGCGTCGTCCGGGGCGACACCGGCCTGATCCTGCGCGTCGGGGAGGTGATGCTCGGCGTCGCGCTCCTGCAGGTGGCGGCCGCCGTCGCCGCGGTGTACTGCGCGGCCCGGGCGGCGATGGGCACCGGCCGCGATCTCCGCCGCGCCGTGCACCGGCAGGTCGGCTCCTTCGGCTCCCGGGAGGTCAACGGCTTCGGGGCCCCCACCCTCATCACGCGGGGCACCAACGACGTCCAGCAGATCCAGATGCTCGTGCTCATGGGGCTCAACTTCATGGTGGCGGCGCCCATCATGTGCGCCGGCGGGATCGTGATGGCCCTCCGGGAGGACGCCGGGCTCTCCTGGCTCGTGTGGGTGTCGGTGCCCGTGCTCGGGATCGCGGTGGGCGTGCTGGTGGGCCTGCTCATGCCCCTCTTCCGGCTCATGCAGGGGCGGATCGACCGGATCAACGCGGTGCTGCGCGAGCAGATCGTCGGCATCCGGGTGGTGCGGGCCTTCGTGCGGGAGGACCACGAGCGCCGCCGCTTCGCGGCCGCCAACCGGGAGCTCACCGACGTGTCGGTGCGCATCGGCTCCCTGTTCGTGCTGATGTTCCCGGTCATCACCATGATCCTGCACCTGGCCACCGCCGCCGTGCTGTGGTTCGGCGGCCAGCGGGTGGGGGCCGGGCAGATCCAGGTCGGCTCGCTCACCGCGTTCCTGCAGTACCTCCTGCAGATCCTGACGGCCGTGATGATGGGGACCTTCATGGTGATGATGGTCCCGCGCGCCATGGTGTGCGCCGAGCGCATCACCGAGGTCCTGCGCACCGAGCCCTCCCTGCGGGAGCCCGCCGCGCCCGTGGTCCCCGCCTCCCGGACCGGCGTGGTGGAGCTGCGCGACGTGACGTTCCGGTACCCCGGGGCGGAGCTGCCCGTGCTGGAGGGCGTGGGCTTCCGGGCCGGACCGGGCCGGACGACCGCCGTCGTCGGCGCCACCGGGTCGGGCAAGTCCACCCTCCTGCACCTCGTCCCCCGGCTGCTGGACCCCACCGGGGGCACGGTGGAGCTCGACGGCGTCCCGCTGCCCCGGCTGTCCCACGAGCAGATCGCCGCCCGGGTGGCCCTCGTGCCGCAGCGGCCGTACCTGTTCTCCGGCACCGTGGCCTCCAACCTCCGGCTCGGGGACGCCGGGGCGACGGACGAGGAGCTCTGGACCGCGCTGCGCACCGCGCAGGCGGAGGACTTCGTCCGCCGGATGCCCGGGGGGCTCGAGGCCCCGATCGCCCAGGGCGGCGTCAACGTCTCCGGCGGGCAGCGGCAGCGGCTGTGCATCGCACGGGCGCTGGTGGCCCGCCCGGTGGTGTACCTCTTCGACGACTCGTTCTCCGCCCTGGACGTGGCCACCGACGCCCGGCTGCGCGCCGCCCTCGTGCCGGCCACCCGGGACGCGACCGTCCTGGTCGTGGCCCAGCGCGTGTCCACCGTCCGGGACGCGGACCAGATCCTCGTCCTGGACGCCGGGCGGATCACGGCGCGCGGGACCCACGACGAGCTGCTGGCCTCCTCCGGCACCTACCGGGAGATCGTCGAGTCGCAGACCCGCGCGGAGGAGGTGGCCTGATGGCCGCGCCCGCCCCGCCGCGCAGGCCCCAGCACTTCTGGTCCTCCGCCGGACGGCTGCTGGGCCTGCTCGCCCCGCAGCGGCGGGCGCTGGCGCTCGTCCTCCTGGCCGGGACCGTGTCCGTGGCGCTCAACGTCTGGGCCCCGCTCGTCCTGGGCCGGGCGATGGACGTGATCTTCACGGGGGTGCTCGGCCGGGACATGCCCGCGGGCGCGACACGGGAGGAGGTGGCCCAGGACCTGCGGGACCGGGGCGAGCAGAACCTCGCGGACCTGGTCTCCGCCGCGGACGTCGTCCCCGGGGCGGGCATCGACTTCTCCGCGCTCGCCCGGCTGATCGCGGCGGTGCTGGTCATGTACCTGGTGGCCTCGCTGCTGATGTGGGCGCAGGGCTGGCTGCTCAACCGCCTGGTCATGCAGGTGGTCCACGACCTGCGCAGCGCGGTCGAGGACAAGCTGAACCGGCTGCCGCTGGGGTGGTTCGACACCCGTGAGCGCGGGGACGTGCTCTCGCGGGTGACCAACGACGTCGACAACGTCCAGACGGCGCTGCAGCACTCCTTCGCCCAGCTGGTCCAGTCCCTGCTCACGGTGGTGGGCATCGTGATCATGATGTTCGTGGTGTCGTGGCAGCTGGCGCTCGTGGCCCTCGTCGCCCTCCCCCTGTCCGCGGGGGCCGCCGGGTTCATCGGGGTGCGCGCCCAGCGCCTGTTCACGGAGCAGTGGCGCGCCACCGGCGCCCTCAACGGGCACATCGAGGACTCGTTCTCCGGCCACGAGCTGATCAGGGTCTTCGGCCGCGAGCAGGAGATGGCCGAGCGCTTCGACGAGCGCAACGAGGAGCTGTACCGGGCGGCCTTCGGGGCACAGTTCGTCTCCGGCACGATCATGCCCGTCATGCAGTTCATCTCCTACCTCTCCTACGCGGGCATCGCCGTGCTCGGCGGGCTGCGCGTGGCCTCCGGGCAGCTGAGCCTCGGGGCGGCGACCGCGTTCATCCAGTACTCGCGGGAGTTCACCCAGCCCCTGTCCCAGATGGCGGGCATGGCCAACACCCTGCAGTCCGGGGTGGCCTCCGCGGAGCGCGCCTTCGAGCTGCTCGACGCCCCGGAGCAGCAGGCCGACGCTACCCGCGCCCGCCTGCCCGCACGCTCCCCCGGCCGGGTGCGCTTCGAGCACGTCTCCTTCTCCTACGTCCCGGGAACCCCGCTCCTCCAGGATCTGACCTTCGAGGCGCTCCCCGGCCGGACCGTGGCCGTCGTGGGGCCCACCGGCGCCGGCAAGACGACGCTCGTGAACCTGGTGCTGCGCTTCTACGAGCTCGACGCCGGGCGGATCACGCTGGACGGCGTGGACATCACCGACCTCTCCCGCGCCGAGCTGCGCTCCCGGGTCGGGATGGTCCTGCAGGACGCCTGGCTGTTCGGCGGGACCATCCGGGAGAACATCCGCTACGGACGGCTGGACGCCACGGACGAGGAGGTGCTCGAGGCCGCCCGGGCGACCCTCGTGGACCGCTTCGTGCGCGCGCTGCCGGAGGGCTACGACACCGTGATCGACCCGGAGGGCAGCAACGTGTCCGTGGGCGAGCGGCAGCTCATCACCATCGCCCGGGCCTTCCTGTCCGACCCCTCCCTGCTGATCCTGGACGAGGCGACATCCTCGGTGGACACCCGCACCGAGGTGCTCGTGCAGCAGGCCATGGCCGCGCTGCGCAGCGACCGGACCTCGTTCGTCATCGCGCACCGTCTCTCCACCGTCCGCGACGCGGATATCATCCTGGTGATGGAGGACGGCCGGATCGTGGAGCGGGGCGCCCACGACGACCTGCTCGCCGCCCGGGGCGCCTACGCCGCGCTGCACGCGAGCCAGTTCGCGGCTCCGGCGGTCCCCGACGACGCCCCCACCGACCAGCAGCCCCTCGACGTGCAGGAGAGCACCACCCATGACACCCCGTGAACTCTACGGCCGCTTCGCCCTCGCGGAGGCGGTGACCTGGACGCTGCTGATCCTCGGCATGGTCCTGAAGTACACGGGGGTCTCGGAGTCCTTCGTGCCGGTCTTCGGCATGCTGCACGGGGTCGTGTTCCTGGGCTACTGCGTGGTGACCTGCTTCGTCTGGGTGGACCAGCGGTGGTCGGCGGGCTTCGGGGCCCTGGGCCTGGCCAGCGCGGTCGCCCCCTGGGCCACGATCCCCTTCGAGCGCCGCGCCGAGCGCACGGGCCGGCTCGCCGGCGGATGGCGCCTGGCCCCCGGCGGCGACCGTCCCGCCACCGTGCCGGAGCGGCTGGAGGCCTGGTCCCTCCGCAGCCCGTGGCTGGCCGTGGCGGCGGGCGCGGTCGTGGTGGCGGGCCTCACCTCGGTGCTCCTGTACCTGGGACCGCCCGTCCCCCGCGGCTGAGCCCGGCCCGGCCGCGCCGGTTCCTGGCGGGCCCGCACCCGGTATAGCGTGGACGCCAGGACGGCCCCGCCGACCGACGGCGGCGCCACGAGGAGGATCCACGTGACCAATTTCGCCAACGTCGAGCGCCGGCACCTCGCCGCGCTCCTGCGCCGACTGGGCCCCGACGCCCCGACCCTGTGCGAGGGCTGGAGGACCCGCGACCTCGCCGTGCACCTCGTCGTGCGCTCCGGGCGGCCGGACGTCCTCGCCGGCCAGGTGCTCCCGCGGGTGCCCGTGCTGGGCGAGCGCGCCCGCCGCGCCGAGCAGGCCGTCGCCGGCCAGCCCTGGGAGGAGCTCGTGCGGAAGGTGGAGCACCCGCCGCTGTACTCGCCCGCGCGGCTCGGACCGGTGGACAAGCGGATCAACACCGTGGAGTACTTCGTCCACCACGAGGACGTCCGCCGGGCCCAGCCCGACTGGCACGAGCGCCCGCTGCTGCACGACGAGGAGCAGGCCCTGTGGCGGTCCCTGAGCCTGCTGGCCAAGGTGGTGCTCAAGGACGAGGAGGACACCGTGGTGCTCATCGCCCCGTCCTACGGCGCGGTGCGCGGCGGCCGCGGCAGGACGGGGACCGTGCGCGTGCTGCGCGCCGTGCCGAGCGAGCTGGTGCTGTGGGCCCTGGGCCGCCGGGAGCAGGCCCGGGTGGAGCAGTCCGTCGAGTAGCCCGTGACCCGCACCGACGACGGAGGGGGACCGCGCGCCGCGCGGTCCCCCTCCTGACGTCCCCGGCCCGTCAGCGGAACAGGTCCGCCCGGACGCCCATGATGATCCGGTCACCGGGGCGCGCGGTGCGCATGTACCGGGCGACCTCGTGCTCGTGCAGGGCGATGCACCCCGCCGTGGGCTTCTTGTTCGCGTGCAGGAAGATCGCGAACCCGTTGCCCTGGACGATGGACGAGTCGGGCGGGCGGTTGTAGTTGATCACCACGCCGAGCCGGTAGTCGCCGGACAGCGAGAAGTACCACATGTTCTCGTCCGGCCAGGTGTAGCCGGTGGACTCGAAGTACTTGTTGTAGAGCGTGCCCAGGCGGCCGCCCCACCGGGAGTTGGGGTTGAGCTGCCGGTAGGGCAGCGCGGTGCCCGGGTTGTAGACCCCGAAGGACTCCGTGACCGAGTACGAGCCCTGCGGGGAGAACAGGTACTGCGTGTGCCCCGAGGGCACCCCGGGCCGCTTGAACCCGCTGGCCCCCACGTAGGCGGACGTCCGCCACTCCTCGACGTAGCTTCCGCCGATCCGCACGCAGTTGACGAACGTGGCCTGCGAGCGCCCGTAGCCCTCGGCGATGGTCAGGGACACGCGCGCCGCGTTGCGGGTCGGCTGCACGGAGCGCCCCGTGTTGAGGTGGTGGCACTCGCCGCGGAACAGGTGCGTCCGGGCGCCGGTGGCGCGGCTCCAGGTGACGAGTCCCCGCTGGAACTTCTGGTGCACGGTGCCGGTGCCGACCTCGTCCGTGACGGGGTAGCCGAGCGACCCCCGCTCGCGTCCCGTGGCGATCCACCGCTGCCCGATCGCGCCCTTCGTCTTGACCGCCCGGGCCCCCGTCCCGGGGCTCCAGTAGATCGTGTGCGCCTTGGTGAAGGACTGGCGGCACCCGCCCCCGGCCAGCCCGCAGACCTCGTCGGTCGTGGGGTAGCCGTAGCTCCCGGCCTCGCGCCCGCCGAGCACCCACTTGTGGCCGATCGCGCCCCGGGTGTTGACCGTCCGCGCCCCGGTGGACGAGGTCCAGTAGATCGTCCGGTCCCCCGCGAAGGACTGGCGGCACCCGCCGGCCGCCCCGCAGACCTCGTCGGTCGTGGGGTAGCCGTAGGCCCCGGCCTCGCGCCCGCCGAGCACCCACTGGTGGCCGATCGCCCCCCGGGTGTTGACGGTCCGCGCCCCGGTGGAGGAGCTCCAGTAGATCGTGCGGGTCTTCGAGAAGGACTGCCGGCACCCGCCGCCCGTCAGGAGGCAGGACTCGTCGTCCACGGGCCAGCCCAGCTCGTCCACGCCGCCCGTGGAGCTCCACCGGTGCCCGATCGCGCCCCGCAGCTGCACGAAGTGCGCGCCGTGCGCCTCGGACCAGAGGACCACGCCCCTCTGGTGCGGCCACTCCCAGCCCCCCTTCCAGGGGCGCATCTCCCCGGTCGGCTCCCCGGTCCTGGCGGACGCCCGGGCCGCGGCGGCCTCCAGGGCCTGCCGGACCTCGGCGGGCACGTCCGCGTTCTCCGCGGCGGCCGCGGCGGCGGTCTCCTGCGACTCCGGCCGCGGTGCGGCCGGCCGCTCCTCGGCGGGCTCCGCGCCCGGGGAGGGCTCCGTCGTTGGCTCGGCGCCGTCCGTCGGCTCGGCCGGGACCGCCGCTTCCGTCGGCTCCCCCGAGGCGGTGGGCGCGGCGGAGGCCCCGGGGGGCTCCTGGTCCGGGGCGACCGTGAGCACGGCCCGGGCCGCCTCGCCCCCGGCGCCCAGCACGGCGTAGGCCACCTCCACCGAGGCGGCGTCGGCGGGCCGATCCGGAGCGGGCGTCAGGGCGAGGACCGGGTGGTCCGGGACCTCCCAGCCCTCGGGCAGGGCGTCGGGCTCCGTGTCCGGGGACACCACGCGCAGGGACCCGAGGTCCGTGCGCAGCTCGTCGACGAGCTCGTCCTCGGCCGCGCGGGCCGCGGGGTCCACGAGCAGGAGCCGCACCGTCGCGGGGTCCTCGAGGCCGTCGTTGGCGAGGACGTCGACGAGCGAGGTCTCCCGCTCGGGCACGGTCGACTCGTCGTCCACCGGCTCGAGCCGCACGGTCGCCGCGACGGCACCCGCCGTGGGTCCGGGGGTCGTCGTCGGACCGGCCGAGACGCCGGGGGCGGGCGCGGACGGCGCCGCGGACGCCCCCGGGGCACCGGCGAGGACGACCGCGAAGCAGGCCGCGACCGCGGCGGGGATGCGCAGAGCTGAGATCTTCATGGGGGGTCCCTTGCTGGGCTTCAGTCGGTGAACTCGACGTAGTGGTCGGGGGTGGTGTTGTCGAAGACGCGGACGGCCAGGTCGGCGTCGTGCTCCGCGGAGAAGGCGACCTCGAGGGAGGCGCTCCCGCCGGGGGCGATGGTCGGGAAGGTCTCCATCGGCACGCCCAGCGAGTCGTCGAAGACGGGGGGCGCCGGGGCCTCGCCGTCGACGGCGACCGGGAAGGACCACGGCACGGCGTCCACCGGGGCGGCCCCGGTGTTGGTGAGGGTCAGCGTGAACACCTGCACCGGGGTGCCGGGGGCGGCCCGGACGGGGCGCTCGCCGGTGGTGCCGGGGCGGGGGCCCTCCACGACCGCCTCGAGGGAGTCCTCGAGCCGCTGGGCGGCGCCGAAGGATCCGGCGGCGTCCCGGGTGGCGGTGTCGTCGTAGGGGGCCACGTCGTTGCCCGGCGGGGCCGGGCTGTCGCGGGGCGTCTCCGGCGTCGTGCTTCCGTCCGCCCCCGACGCGGGCGCGGAACCGGCCGTGGCCGCCGGCGGGCTCGCGCTGGACGCCGCGGTGGTGCCGGTCCCCCGGTCCTCGGCGCAGCCCGCCAGCGCGACGACGAGCAGCGCCGCGCAGACGGGTCCGAGCCGGCGGCCGGGGGGCGGGGTGAGGGGAACTGCCATGGGGGGGACTCCTCGACACGGTCCTGGGGGGACCGACCGGCGCCGCGCCGCCTCCGGATGAGCGGTGGCGCGGCGCCGGTCGTTGAGGGTCACGCTACACGCGCGGTTTGCTTTTGTGATTCGCATGACCCGGTGTGGCGCGCGGCGCCGCGGTGCTCAGGGGCAGGGGCGCTTGGCGAGCTCGGCGGCCAGGGCATGGGCCGAGGCGGTGGAGGAGTTGATCCGCCAGTCCACCTCCTTGTCGAGGTGGAACCAGATGAGCCCCGTGACGTCGGGCTGCTGCGCGAGGTAGTACACCAGGTGCGCGTTCCACTCGGCCTTGGACCCGCCGGCCTCGGCGGTGGCGGTCTCGGCGACGACGATCTCCTTGCCCGGGGCCAGGCGCCGCATCTCGGACAGGCCGTAGGCGAACAGGTCCCACGGCTGCTGCCAGCTGGACCAGCTCTGGGAGGTGCCCCAGTTGTAGCCGTCCAGGGCCACGACGTCGACGTAGTCGGCGCCGGGGTAGAGCCCGTCCAGGGGCGTGGACCCGTAGTAGGGCACGTTCGGGTTCCAGACCCACTGGACGTTGTCGGCCCCCGCGCGGGTAAAGATGTCGTGGACGTGGCGCCAGGCGGCGACGTAGTCCCCGGCGCCGTTGCCGTTGACCCCCTCGGCCCACGGGTACCAGTTCCCGTTCATCTCGTGGCCGAAGCGCAGCATCACCGGGGATCCCCAGTCGGCCAGGCGGGTGGCCCAGTCGGTGATGTGGGCGTCGTGGGCGCCGGAGGCGATCGCGTCCAGGGAGTGGGCCGGCTGGTCGATCCCGCCGCCCCAGACCCACGGCTCCCAGGTCAGCAGGGTGGTGGCCCCGGCCGCGCGGGTCTGTTCGAGCTCCCAGTAGGGAACGGGCTGGGCGAAGTCCTTGTAGGAGAGGACGATCGACGGCTTCTCACCGGCCAGGGACGCCACCTCGGCGAGCTCGGTGGAGGCGGCGGGACCACCGGCCGTGCCGACGCCGAAGCGCAGGGGGCACGTGCGGACCTGGGGCTCGGCCGGCACGACGGCGGCCGTCGGGACCGGCTTCTTGGCCGGGGCGAGCGCCGCCGGTCCGGCCGGGAGGTGGACCGAGGGTGCCGCGTGCGCCGCGGGCACGGCGACGAGCCCCAGGGCCACGGCGGCGGCGGCCGCGGTGAGGGAGCACAGGACACGTGGGGGAACGAAAGCAGGCATGGGGGTTCTTCCGACGGGAGCGGGCTCCCCGCCGACGGCGAGCGCGCTGGGGGGTCTCGCACGGGGCCACGAGAATTAGCGAGCGCAAACTACCACCCGCGGGCGGCCGCTCCCCCACCCGCCCGCCGGCCGCGTCATACGCGCTGACCGGACGGGGGGTCCCTCCGTCACGGAACGACGCGGGCCGGCAGTGGACCACGGCCTGGGCCGGGCCGGGGCCGCCGGCTGCATCTCACCGGGGGACGAGCCGGAAGAGGAACCGGGTCCGGACCATGACCCACAGCAGGCCGAGGACCACCACGTAGGCGGCGGTGTTGAGCCACACGTCCCCCTGCTGGAGAGCGGGCACGTTGGCCACGGCCAGGATCAGGAACACGTGCACGATGAACACGTAGAGGGTGGCCCGTCCCAGCGGAACGAGGAACCACCCGAGCGCGCGCTCGAGCGGCCTCCAGTAGGCGCTGAGGACGGCGTAGCCGGCGATCACCACGAGGAGCACGTTCAGCAGCCGGCCGATCCCCAGGTAGGTCCGGCCGAAGTAGGCGTCGTAGACCGTGCGGAACGCCGGCTCCGGCAGCAGGGCCAGCCGGACGTCGTAGGCGCTGCTGGCGTAGGGACTCGACCAGGAGAACAGGGCGAGGGCGACGGCGAGCAGCAGGCAGGCGACGAGCAGCGGCCGGCGGCGCCGGTCGGCGAACCACGTGACGATCTGCCGCCGGTAGAACCCGGTGACCATGCCGAGCACGAAGAGCACCTGCCACACGAGCAGGGGGAACGAGTCCTCGAACTGGGAGGGCAAAAGGCGGATCCGGAAGACCGAGCCCGCGGCGTAGAGCCCGGCGCTGACCAGCAGGACCAGCCAGGCCCAGCCTCGGGCCAGGGCGGCGAGCACGAGGGGGCTCACCAGGAGGAGGATCACGTAGAGACCCATGATGTTGAACTGCCACGGGCCCACCTGCAGCAGCAGCACGGCAGGGATCAGCTGGGCCCGGACGGGGAACTCGAGGAGCCCGTCCATGCCCGCGTAGAGGTCGTACGTGGCGCCGGAGGCCCCCCTGCCGGCGGCGCCGGTGCCCTGGTCGGTGAACGTGGTGACGGCGCCCGCGTCCAGGAAGGGCAGCAGGCTGAGTCCGTAGACGAGCAGCACGACGACCAGCGCGGTGACGTAGAGCTTCCACGCCCGCGCGGCGGTGCGGTCGACGACGGTCCCCAGGTCGTCCTTCGTCCGGGGCCCGTAGACCATCCCCAGCACGGCCCCGGAGAGCAGGACGAACAGCTCGGCCCCCGAGACCACGCCCACGGTCTCCTGGGTCAGCAGCTGGAACAACGAGGTGAGGCCCACGTGGTTGACGACGACGAACACGATCGCGAGGCCCCGCAGCATGTCGATCCGGCTGTCGCGCGGGGCGGGCTCGGCGTACGCCCAGGCCCGGGCCGGCCCCCGCCGCGCCAGGAGCCAGAGGAGCGCGCCCGCGGCGAGCACGGCCGCCGCCGCGCCCCAGGCGGCCGGCCCCTCGAGGACGGCCCCCGCCGCCGCCGGACCGGCGCCCGGGAGCGGCGCCGCCGCCGTGACCGGCCCGCTGACCAGGGCGGAGTCCCGGAGCCGCTCGCCGACGGCCGCGGCCAGCCCGGGATCGGCCGTGATGCGCCAGTCGACGGTCACCGCACCGTCGTCGCGCTGCTCGACCGTCTCGTTCCACACGATCGCGCGGATGCGGTCGTGGTCGCCGGCGGCGACCGTCGCGAGCACCTGGTCCCACCAGGCCTCCTTGATGTCGCGCTCGGACGGGCCGTCCGTCCCCGGATCGTAGAAGGCGCCGGTCTCCACCATGAGCGGCTTCTCGCGGCCGACGGCGTACGCGGCGTAGAAGTCGTCCTGCCCCGCGGATCCGGCCGGCTCCCCGGAGCCCAGCATGGCGCCGAACGAGCCGGCCTCCGGCAGGACGTTGCGGGCCGGACCCGTGCCGGTCTCGTCGAGATAGGCCACCAGCCCCACCCAGTCGACCACGTCGTCGCCCGGGTAGTAGGGACCGTAGGGGTCGTCCTCCCGGTCCCAGACGCCGTCGGCGTTCGTGTCCGGGGCGGCCGGTCCACCGCTGCGCGCCGGGGCGCTGGACGAATCCCGGAAGGGGTAGTCCGTGCCGACCGTGGGCGACCAGACCATGACCGGGTCCGGGAGCTCGGCGTCGAGCGCGCTCGCCACCGTGCGGAACGCCTCCGTGTACGCCTCGGGCTGCTGCCCCCACGGCACCCAGGTGGTGTTCATCTGCGGGGCGAAGCGGACGAAGACCGTGCCGGGGAACCCCTCCGCGGCGTCCGCGAGCTGTCCTGCCAGGACCGCGGCCTGCGCCTGGTCCACCCGGTCCAGCGCGATCTCGGGGCGGACGGTGAGCAGGGCGTGGGCGCCCTGCGCGGAGACCTGGGAGAGGTAGTCCCGCAGGTGGCCCTGCTCCTGCTCGTCCATCGGCAGCGGGACGGGCCTGCCGTAGACGGCCGCCGGCGCGCCGAGACGCTCGGCGTGGCCGGCCGCCGTGTCCGTGCCCCAGTCCAGCAGGGCCCCCAGGTACGGGCCCTCTGGGCCCTCGTCCTCCGCGGCCCGGGCGGCCCCGGACGGCACGAGGAGGAGCGCGAGCAGGAGCAGGATCAGCGCCGCGGCGGCCGGGGGGCGCACGCGTCCTCGGACGATGGGTACCAGGGTGCCCTCCAGGGTCGGTCCGCGTGCGGCGTCGTCCGCTCGCAGGGGGGACCGTCGCCCGGGGGTGCCGAGGCGGCCGGGGGGCCTGCGGCGGACGACGGACGTCACGCGGGAGGACTCTCCCCGCGTGCGTCCACCGATATCATCACGGTGCGGCTCCGGATGCGCGGAGGCTCGGGCCGTGTCCCCGGAGGCTCCCCCTCAGGCTCCCCCGGCTTCGTGCGGACCGCGCCGGCGGGATCCGTCGGTGCCGGGCCGCTCAGTGCTCGCCGTCGTCATCGCCCTTCTGGTGCGAGTGCTCGCCCTCGTCCTTCATGTCGTCGTGGTGCTTCCTGCTCCTCCAGTCGTCGTCGTCGTAGAAGTGCCACTTCTCGTGCTCTTCGCAGTACCACCAGTGGTCCTGGTGATCGCCGTCGTCGCGGTCGTACTCGTCATCCTTGTCGTCCCGGTCGTACTTGCCGTCGTGGTCGTCCCGGTCGTACTTGTCGTCCCGGTGCTCCCTGCGGTCCCGGTCGTCCCGGTCGCGCTCCTCGTCGCGACCCCGGTCGTCGTCGCGACCCCGGTCGTCGTCGCCGTTGCCGCCGCGATGGTATGCGTACTTCCGCTCCTCGTCGTCACCGCGGTCCCTGCGATCCTCGCGGTCCCTGCGATCCTCGCGATCGCCGCGATCGCCGCGATCGCCGCGGTCGCCGCGGTCGTGACGACTTTCATGCGATTCACTGTGGTCTCCACGGCTCTTGCCGTTATCCTGATCTGACCCCGCGACCGCCGGGGTGGCAACCGTTCCTCCCACGAGGGCGGCGGCCATGGCCGCGCCGACGAGGGTCTTCCGCAGACTGCTCATTGCTGCTCCTGTGGAGAGGGCATGACATGGGGATCGTCATGCGATCGAGATGTTCCGAGACCTGGGCAAGAGGTCTCACCTATGAGATAGGTAGGAACACCGTAGGAGTGAGCTGAGTCACGGTTCAAGACTCCGGCCGGGGCGATCACGATCACGGTTCCGTCTCGTCGCATCCCCGGAGCGGCATGTCCTGTCCGGACCCTCGCCGGTGCGGTCCCGGCGCGGTCGGGCCGCCGGCAACCCCGGAAGCCGGACCGGCAGAATCCCCGTGACGGCGCGGATCTCCGGCTCACCCCTTGCCACCGCACATCTTCCGAGGGGGTCAGGAGCGAGTTCGCCGCAGCCCGGCCGGGACACGGACATCAGCATGCGCACACCCCGCACCGAGACCGCGGCGTAACATGTGACGTCATGAGCGGTCGCGAGTGCAACGTCGCGGACCGGTGGAGCCCCCTACCGGATTCGAACCGGTGACCCCCTGTTTACAAGACAGGTGCTCTGGCCAGCTGAGCTAAGGAGGCGGATCGGCCCTCGGGCCTCCGCACGGGTGCGGCCCCGGCGGCCGGTTCCTCAGGATATCGGACGCGTTGCAGGACCCCGAAATCCCCGGGCGCCCGGACGGTCCGCACAGCGCGACGGCGCCGTGCCCCGCGCGGGGGCACGGCGCCGTCGCGCTGCTCCGGCGCCGTGCCCCGCGCGGGGGCACGGCGCCGTCGCGCTGCTCCGGCGGAGCGGGGACCCTACTCCTTGGCCTCCACGGCCGCGTCGAGGGCCTCCTGGAACGCTTCGTTGCCCAGCCGCTCTCCGTCGATGAAGACGGTCGGGGTGCCGGACACGCCGTTGGCGAGGGACTCCTGCGAGACGACGTTGACCATCGGCCGCCACGTGTCCTCCTCGAGCGCGCCCGCGATGTCGGCGCCGTGCGAGGAGGCGATCTCCACGAGCTGCTCGTCGTCCAGCCCACCGGTGCCCTGGTGGCTGAACACCTCCTCGACGAAGGCCAGGTACTGCTCGGCCGAGGACTGGTTGCCCACCTCGTAGGCGGCGGCCGCGGCCCGCGAGGAGTACTGCGTCGGCGTCGAGCGGTCGAGGAAGTTGAGGTTGCGGTACTCGAGGACGATGTCGCCGGAGGTCACGGCCTTCTCGAGCGCATCGGCGTTCTCGGCCTCGAAGTCGGCGCAGTGCACGCACTCGAAGTCCTGGAAGATCACGACCTGCACGGGCTCGCCGTCGCCCGAGGCCTCGACGCCCGGCGGGACGGCGGAGTCGTCCGGGGTCTCCGGGGCCTCGGGCACCTCGGCGAGGTCGCGCTCCTCGACCTCGGACTCGCCCGTGCGGATCCCGTCGGCCGTCAGCACCGTGCCGCCCCACTGGTTGGCGCTGGCGGGAACGGGCCCGGCCTCGGGGATCTGCTGGGCCCGGTTCTGCGCCACGACGACGCCGATCACCGCGACGATCACGAGGACCAGGGCGAGGATGCCCAGCTGCAGGATCCGGCGGGAGCGCTTGTCCTGCCGTGCGTGCTGGTCCGCGACCTGCCGAGCCCGCTCCCGGGCGGCGTCGCGGTTCCGGGGATCGGGGGTGGTGCTGCTGCTGGCTGCCATGGGTCCTCTTCGAAAGATCCTGGGGGGTGGACGGGGAGGTGTCGTCGCCCAGATTATCGGACCCCCTCCCGGGCCGCCGACTCAGGAGATCCCCAGGCAGAACCGTGAGCACGCTGATGAATAGACTGGGACGAGGACGACGACGACCTACCGGAAGGACATCCCGTGAGTGCAGAGCATCCCCCCACCGCCTCCTCGGCCGACCTGGAGGAGGTGCCGGAACCCCGGACGGACGTGCCGCAGGAGGCCGGTTACGACTTCGTCGTGGTCTCCAACCGGCTGCCGGTGGAGCGCGTCGTCGAGCACGGGCAGTCCTCCTGGCGCCGCTCCCCCGGCGGCCTCGTGGCCGCCCTGTCCCCCGTCATGGCCCGCAACGCCGGCGCCTGGGTGGGCTGGCACGGGGCCCCTGACGAGACGCTCGAGCGCTTCGACCACGACGTCTTCCACCTCGCCCCCGTGCCGCTGTCCGCCGAGGAGGTGCAGGCCTACTACGAGGGCTTCTCCAACGCGACCCTCTGGCCGCTCTACCACGACGTCATCGCGCCGCCGGAGTTCCACCGCACGTGGTGGAACAGCTACCGCCAGGTCAACCGCCGCTTCGCGGAGCGGACCGCCGAGATCGCCGCCGAGAACGCCACGGTGTGGGTGCAGGACTACCAGCTGCAGCTGGTCCCCAAGATGCTGCGCGAGCTGCGGCCGGACCTCACGATCGGGTTCTTCAACCACATCCCGTTCCCGCCCCTGGAGATCTTCGCGCAGCTGCCCTGGCGGCGGGCCGTCCTCGACGGGCTCTCGGGCGCGGACCTCATCGGCTTCCAGCGCCCGGGTGACGCCCAGAACTTCCAGCGCTGCGTGCGGCGGTTCCTGGACGTGCCGTTCAAGAACGGAGCGGCCCGGTTCGGCACGGACGACGACGCGTGGACCGTGCGCGCGGCGTCCTACCCCATCTCCATCGACGCGCAGTCGATCCAGGAGCTGGCCTCCCGGCCGGAGGTGAAGGACCGGGCCCGGGAGATCCGGCACGAGCTCGGCGACCCGGAGACCGTGTTCCTGGGCGTCGACCGCCTGGACTACACCAAGGGCATCCTGCACCGCATCAAGGCCTACGGCGAGCTGCTCGAGGACGGCAGGCTGACGGTGGGGCCGTCGGTGCTGATCCAGGTGGCGAACCCCTCCCGGGAGCGCGTGGAGTCCTACGTCCAGCTGCGGGAGGACGTGGAGGGCCTCGTGGGCCACCTCAACGGCCAGCACGACACCATCTCGCACACTGCGATCCGCTACCTGCACCACGGCTATCCGTTCGAGGAGATGGTGGCGCTGTACCTGGCGACCGACGTCATGCTCGTGACCTCCCTCCGGGACGGCATGAACCTGGTGGCGAAGGAGTACGTGGCGGCCAAGACGGACGGGTCCGGGACCCTGGTCCTCTCGGAGTTCACCGGCGCCGCCGAGCAGCTCAAGCAGGCGCTGCTGGTCAACCCCCACGACATCGACGGACTCAAGGACGCGATGCTGCGGGCCAAGGACATGCCCGCGCCCGAGGCGAAGAAGCGGATGCGCTCGATGCGCCGGCAGGTCCTGGGCAACGACGTCAACGACTGGTCCGAGGCGTTCCTGCGGGACCTCGCCCGCACCCGCCCCGGGACGACCGAGGAGGAGGAGCAGTGATGGCCCCGCACGACGACACCCGCCCGGCGCTCGAGGACGCCCTCGCCCGCGCGGCGGAGGCCGGGACCCTGCTGGTCGCCCTCGACTTCGACGGCACCCTGGCGCCCTTCACGGACGACCCGGACGACAGCCGCGCGCTGCCGGAGGCCCGGTCCGCGCTGGAGGAGCTCCTGACGCTGGACCGCACGTACGTGGCCGTCATCTCCGGCCGGCCGATGCGGTTCCTCCGCTCCGTGGTGGACCCGGACGGCCGGATGCTCCTCTCCGGCTCGCACGGGGCGGAGCTGCTCCTCGACGCCCTGGGGGACGCCGCCGCCGACACCGCCCTGCAGCTCTCCCCGGCCCAGCTGGAGCTGCTGGCACAGGCCACCGCGCTCGTGGAGGCACAGGTGGCCCGGTACCCCGGGTCCAGGCTGGAGCTCAAGCCGACGGGGGCCGCCTTCCACACCCGCACGATGGCGGACCAGAGCCTGTGCGCCCGCGCGGAGCAGGAGATGGTCGAGCAGTTCGAGCAGCTCGAGGGGCTGAAGATCACCCCGGGCCAGCACGTGGTCGAGTCCTCCGTGCACTCCGCGACCAAGGGTGAGGGCATCACGGCGTTCATGCAGGCCACCGGCGCCGACGTCACCCTGTTCGCCGGCGACGACGTGACGGACGAGAACGCGATGCGCGAGCTCGGCCCCGCCGATCTCGGCATCAAGGTGGGCACGGGGCAGAGCGTGGCCGCGCACCGGGTCGCGTCCCCGGAGGACCTGGCCGCGGCCCTGATCCGGCTGTCCGAACTGCGCCGGGGCGCGCTGCCGTGACCTCGGATGACGGCGCGCCGATGGCGGAGACGCCCCGAAGGTGATTAGGATCACTGTGGCCCCCATCACCTGAGGGGGCAGCTCTTCTCCTTCGGATCGTCCGGCACGTGCCTGCCGGGAAAGAGGCCTTGAACCATGTCTTCTGTGCGCTACGCCAATGTGACCTGCCAGTACCCCGGGGCCGAGCGGCCCTCGGTGACCGACCTGAACCTGGACATCGCCGACGGGGAGTTCCTCGTCCTGGTGGGCCCCTCCGGGTGCGGGAAGTCCACCACCCTGCGGATGCTCGCCGGGCTGGAAGAGGTCACCGGGGGCAACATCTACATCGGCGACCGCGACGTCACCGACGTCCCCTCCCGGGACCGCGACATCGCGATGGTCTTCCAGAACTACGCCCTCTACCCGCACATGACCGTGGCCGAGAACATGGGCTTCGCCCTGAAGATCGCCAAGATCTCCCCCGAGGAGCGCCGCCGGCGGGTGGAGGAGGCGGCGAAGATCCTGGACCTCACCGACTACCTGGACCGCAAGCCCAAGGCGCTGTCCGGCGGGCAGCGCCAGCGCGTGGCCATGGGCCGTGCCATCGTGCGCTCCCCGCAGGTGTTCCTGATGGACGAGCCGCTGTCGAACCTGGACGCGAAGCTGCGGGTGCAGACCCGCACCCAGATCGCCTCCCTCACCCGCCGGCTGGGGGTCACCACCGTCTACGTCACCCACGACCAGGTCGAGGCGATGACCATGGGCGACCGGGTCGCGGTGCTCAAGGACGGGCACCTCATGCAGGTCGACACCCCGCGGGCGCTCTACGACCGGCCGGCCACGGAGTTCGTGGCCGGGTTCATCGGCTCCCCGGCAATGAACCTCTTCCGGGTGCCCGTGGCGGGCGGGGCGGCGACCTTCGGCACCATGCGCCTGGAACTGACCCGGGAGCAGCAGGCAGCCCTGACCGGGGACAAGGTCACCGTCGGCATCCGCCCCGAGGACCTGCACCCGGCCGCCGAGGGCACCGGGCTGCCGATCGAGGCCGACGTGGTCGAGGAGCTCGGCGCCGACGCCTTCGTCTACGGCCACCTCGCCCCGGTCACCGCGGCGAACACGGTCGTGACGGTGGACCCGACCGGGACCGTGGAGGAGGACGCCGCCGGGGCCCACGAGATCATCGTCCGGGTCGAGGGCCGCACCCCGCCCAGGGCCGGGGCCACGATCTGGGTCGCCCCGAACCTCGAGCACGTGCACCTGTTCGACACCGCCACCGGCAACCGCCTCCCCGACTGACCCCAGCGGCCGACCGACCGCACCGACGCCACGGCGCCCTCCCCCGACGGGGAGGGCGCCGTGGCGCGTCCGGGGCCGGATCAGCCGTCGGCGGGGTGAGCGGCGAGCACCTGCTCGACGAGGTCCGGGTCGGCGTCCTGCACGTCCCAGGTGCCGGTGCGGTCGTGGTAGTCCCGTGCGGCCGCCGTCACGTTGTAGCGACTGGCGTCGCGCGGCGGATCGGAGTGCTCCAGCACGTGGAGAAGGTGCGTCTCGGCCTGGGCGAGCGCCTGGGGTTCATGCATGGCGGGTTCCTCTCGGGACGGACCGGGTCGCTCAGGACCCGGAGTGATCAGCCAACTGACGAATTCTAGTGGATGCTGCGGGGCCGCGCACTGCCGACCCAGGGTCGGGCCGGGACCGCCGTGGTGGACGCGGCGCCCGGTGGCCCTTTCCTCGGCACCGCCGGGCGCTCAGCGCAGGTCCAGCTCCTCGAGCTCCTCGTAGAGCTCGGCGGTGCGGCCCACCCGTCGTCGCCCGTCCGGACCCGCGGCGGCCAGCACGCCGTCGGCGAGCACCGACACGAGGCTCATGGCCGCCGCGTAGGAGTCGAACGGGCCCACGCCGTCGAGGGGGCACTCGATCCACAGGTCCACGGCCGAGGCGTGGCGCCGGGCCGTGCTGTCGGCGACGAGCACGGTCCGCGCCCCCGTGGCCGCGCAGACCTCCACCAGGCGCTCGAACCCGCGGGGGCGCCGCCGGAAGCCCAGCAGGACGACGACGTCGCCCTCGCCCACGTCCACGAGCTCCTCGCCGAGGGTCTGGCCGGGCAGCGGGGCGAGCCGGACGCGGTCCCGCGCCTGCTGCAGCTGCTGCTTCAGGTGCAGGGCGACCGGGTAGCTGTTGCGCAGGCCCACGACCAGGACCGTTCCCGCGTCGGCGAGCGCGCGCACGGCCCGGGCCGGGCGGTCCTCCCCCGCCGGGTCCAGGACCTTGCGCAGGTTCTTGAGCTCCTGCTCCAGGTGCTGGCTCAGCTCCGGGTCCGCGTCGGGGCCGAGCGGCACGCCCTGCTGGCGCAGGGTGCGGGCCGTCTCCCGGAGGTCGGTGAAGGACTCGAAGCCCAGGTGCCGGTACAGCCGGGAGAGGGTGGCGCGGGAGACGCCGCTCATCTGCGCCAGCTCCGCCGAGCTGTACAGGGCGAGGTCGTCCAGGTGGTCCAGGATCAGGTCGGCGGCACGCTGCTCCTGGGGCGAGAGCCCGGCGTAGTGCGCATGGATGCGCTGTTCGATCGACACCCTCCCCACCCTAGCGACCGCCGGGATCGGGCGCCGGAGGCCCCGCGGGGACTTCCGGCCTGTGCCGGTTGCTAGCATGACCAGGTATGAAGGGTTCCCTGGCCCCACACTTCCCCCTCGCACCCCAGGACGGTACCGCCCCTGGCGGACGGTCCGGGAGCGTGTCCATCCAGACGGCCTTCCCGGACCCCGTGCTCCTGGAGCTGCCGTGGGACACCCCCCTCGAGCAGTGGCCGGAGGACGTCCTCGCCGCTCTGCCCCGCGGCATCTCCCGGCACGTGGTGCGCTTCGCCCACGCCGGCGAGAAGATCGTCGCCGTCAAGGAGACCGTCCCCCACTACGCCCGGCACGAGTACGCCACCCTGCGCCGGCTGCAGCGCATGGGCATCCCGTCCGTGGTACCGGACTCCGTGGTCACGGACCGGTACACGCCCGAGGGCGAGCCCCTGCCCGCCGCCCTGGTGACCGACCACCTGAGCTTCTCCCTGCCCTACCGGGCCATCTTCTCCGCCGGCCCCAGCGCCGCCACGGTCGAGCGGCTCGTGGACGCGCTGGCCTCCCTCATCGTGCAGCTGCACCTCTCGGGCTTCTACTGGGGCGACGTCTCGCTCTCGAACACCCTGTTCCGCCGGGACGCCGGCGCGTTCGCCGCCTACCTGGTGGACGCCGAGACCGGCGAGATCCACCCGGAGCTCACGCGCGGCCAGCGGGGGTACGACATCGAGCTGGCCCGCACCAACGTGGCCGGGGAGATCATGGACCTGCTCGCGGGCGCCGTCGAGGAGGGCCACGACATCGCGGACGTGGTGGACCCCTTCGAGGTCTCCGACCGGCTCGTGGCCACCTACGAGTTCCTGTGGCGCGAGCTGACGGTCGAGGAGACCTTCAGCATGGACGAGCGCTGGCGCGTGGTCGAGCGGGTGCGCCGCCTCAACGAGCTCGGCTTCGACGTCGAGGAGGCGTCCATGGACACGGTCGACGGGCGGATCCGGCTGCGCCCGCAGGTCGTGGAGCCCGGCCACCACACCCGCCGCCTGCAGCGGCTCACCGGCCTCGGCGCCCACGAGAACCAGGCGCGCCGGCTGCTGACCGACATCGCCCAGCTCGGGCAGGACCTCTACCCCGGCCTGCCCGAGGAGCTCGTGGCCCAGCTGTGGATGCGCGAGGTGTTCTCCCCGATCATGGAGGCGGTCACCCCGCCGATGCGCCGCAAGCTCGAGCCCGCCGAGATCGTGCACGAGGTGCTCGAGCACCGGTGGTTCCTCTCCGAGCGCGCCGGCAAGGACGTGGCGACGCACACGGCGGTCGAGGACTACGTGGCCTCGGAGCTGGCCCAGCGCCCGGACGAGCGGGAGGTCTTCTGAGCCGGGAGCCGGCCCGCACGGGTCAGGGCCGGTGCGCCTCGAGGACCCCGGTCAGGGTCCGGTGCACCCGCCGGGGCCAGTCGTCGCCCAGGCTCCCGTACCGGGCCACGTGCGAGTAGGCGGAGCCCAGCACGAAGTCCAGCACGACGTCGACGTCCAGGTCCGGGCTCAGCCGTCCAGCCGCCGTCTCCGCCGCGAGGAGCTCCTTGAGCCGCTCCACGCGCGGGCGGACCAGGTGCGCGCGCAGGATCCGGGACGTCTCCGATTCCGGGTCGCTCAGCAGGGAGACCGCCACCCCGATGCCCATGTCGTGGAGCAGGAAGTCCAGTGCCTCGGCGAGGCCCTCGTCCCAGCTCGCCGGGGCGCTCGGCCGTTGCGGCGAGTACGTGGCCACGGCGTCCTCGAGGGCCCCCTCGAGCATCTCCAGGCTGTTCGCGTAGCGGCGGTAGATCGACGTCTTGGCCACGCCGGAGGCCGCCGAGACCGCTTCGATGGTCACCCGGTGCGGTCCGCCCTCGCGCAGGAGGGCCAGTGCCGCCGCGGTGATCTTCTTGTCGGTGGTGACGGTCCGCGGATCGGTCCGGTCGTCGTCGCCCATCGGTGCCCTCCTGCTCGCCGTCCGCCGCCGGAGCGCTCAGGCGGTCTTCCAGTCCTCGATGGGCCAGTGGTTCTTCCGGGCCAGCCGGTACAGGGGCAGGTCGGGGTTGACCGTGTACGGGTGGCCCATGAGCAGCAGCCAGCTGGCGTCCGCGTGGGAGTCCCCGTAGCCGTAGGAGCGGGAGAGGTCGTAGCCGCCCTGCTCGGCGTACTTCTTGAGCCACTGGGCCCGCGCCTCGTCGACCAGGGGCGGAGCGGCGAGGTAGCCGGTCATCACGCCGTCGCGCTCGTCCATCCGGCCCGCCACGACCTCGTCGAAGAGGTGCGCGATCGGCTCCACGAGCAGGTCGATGGACCCGGTGACCAGCACCGTGCGGTGCCCCGCGGCGCGGTGCTCCTCGATCCGGCTCAGGGCCCCGGGGCGCAGGAGGCGCCGCATGTCCTCGCCGAGCGGCCCGGCCACCTGCTCCCGCACGGTCCCGGCGGGCACGCCCTGGTAGCGGCGCATGAACGCCCGGATGAACTCCCCCCGGTCCCGCTTCTCGGCCTTGAGGTAGGTCGGGGCGCTCGAGACGAGGTCGGCGACCTCCGCGGGCCACTTCGCCAGGTGCAGCGTCCGGCGGCGCAGCTGGAGGTACTGGCGGATGACCGTGGAGTCCAGGACGGTGCCCTCGAGGTCGAAGACCGCGAGCACGTCCGTGCCCTCGCTGAGACCCCGCCGGGTCGTGCCGCGCCGCTTGGACGCCGCCTGGAGCCGGCCGTAGGCCTTGGTCATCGTGGTCAGCGCCGGCAGGTGCACGTTCTTCCAGTAGTCGGCCCAGTCGATCGACCGGACGTCGAAGGTCCGGTCCTCCGGCGTGCCGGCGGGCAGCGAGTCGTTGAGCTGCCGCGTGCTGGCGTCGTCGAAGATCATCTCGGTGCGCGTGTAGGACTGGTAGAGGTCCACGTAGGTGCGCAGGGAGCCGAGGCCGGACTGCATCCGGTGCAGGGAGGTCGACCACTCCCGGGTGCGGGAGGTCGCGGGCAGCGCGGAGGTGATCCGGCCGCCCACGGCGGAGAGCCGCTCCTTGACCGCCAGCGAGCGCTCCACGGCGTTGTTGGCCGGGAACTTCCACTCGGGCACCCGGATGGGCTTGCCGTCGGCGTCCTCGAGCGGGTGGGCGAGGAAGAAGGAGCGGACGTTCTCGTACATCTGGTGGAACGGGAGCGGGTTCGAGGCGCCCGAGCAGACCTGGTAGTACGCGGGGGCGGGGTCCGCCTGCCCGTCGGGGGTGGCCGCGCCCGACGGGGCGCGGTGCCCGCCCGTGGCCAGCGCCACGATCGCGTTGACCACGAAGTCGACGGGGATGACGTCGAGCACGGAGTCCGGCAGCCCCGGGAACTCCGGCAGGGCGCCCTTGGCGTAGGCCATGATCAGCGGGTCGGCCACCTTGTAGCCGTCGATCCAGCCGGGGTACGGGTGGCGCAGCGCGGACTCGATGATGGAGGGACGCACCACGGAGAGGCGGTGGCCGGCGCCCGCCCACTTCTGCTCGGCGACCCGCTCGCCCAGGGCCTTCGTGAAGGTGTAGATGTCGGTCCAGCCGAGGGACTGCGCCCGGGTGCGCCCGTACTCGACGAGGCGGGTGCGGACCCACTCCTCGCGCGCGGCCTCCGCGGCGCGGGCCACCGACTTGGGCCCCTCCTTGCCGTGGTCCGCGGTGGCGGCGTCGATGATGGCCTGCAGCCGCTCCGGGGTGCGGGAGGCCATCTCGGCCTCCTCGCGCGCCCGCTGGGCGGCCTCGAACTCGGCGGCCCAGTCGACCTCGTGGTCCACGGCCGCCTCGGGGCGCAGGCCCTTCGCGATCCCGCCGACGTAGCAGGTGGAGACGTGGATGACGTGCGGGTCCTGCCCGGAGGCCAGGAGCGCGTCGTAGAGACCGGTGGCGCCGCCGACGTTGGTGCTGAAGGCCTCGTGGATGGGCGGGTCGAAGGACACGGTGGAGGCCGAGTGGATCACCACGTCGAACGGCTCCGTGATGCCCGCGAGTGCCGACAGGTCCCCCTCGAGGACCGCGGTGCGCTCCGCGAAGACCCGCTTCGCCTCGTCGTCGCCCACGCTCTCCCGCCAGGTGCGGAAGGCGGGTTTGCGCAGCAGCTGCCGCAGCCGCTGCTCACCGCTGATGCTGCCCTTGGGACGGACGACGGCGGTGACGTGCACACCCTCGTGGGCGGACAGCAGCCGTTCGAGCACCGCCTGCCCGAGGAAGCCGGTGGCTCCCGTCAGCAGGACGCGCGTGGTGGGGGTCTCGGTCAACGGTGTTCCTCCGGTGGTGTGCTGGTCCGCCGCCGGTGCGGAGCGGGCGGGGGGGCTGCGGGCGGGCCCTGCCCGGCGGGCGACGACGACGCCCTCGAGCGGACCGCACCCGGCTGCGCTACGGCTACCGTAGTGTAGCCTAGATCTCATGCTTACCGCTCTCGTGACCGGGGGGACGTCCGGCATCGGCGCCGCGTTCGCCGAAGCCCTGGCCCGCCGGGGAAATGCACTCGTCCTGGTGGCCCGCGACGCGGACCGCCTCGAGCAGACGGCCTCCAGGCTGCGCTCGGAGCACGGCGTGCCGGTCGAGGTCCTGCCCGCGGACCTCTCCGACCGCACCGACGTGGACCGCGTCGCCGCCCGGGTCGAGGACCCCGAGCGACCCGTGGACGTGCTCGTGAACAACGCCGGGTTCTCCGTGAAGACCAGCTTCGCCGATCCGGACACCGGCGCCCACGACCGCGCGTTCGAGGTCATGTGCCGGGCCGTCCTGGTGCTCTCCTCGGCCGCGGCACGGGCGATGACGGCGCGCGGCTCCGGCTGGATCATCAACGTCTCCTCCACCGCGGGCCTGGTCACGATGGGCTCGTACTCGGCGATCAAGGCGTACACGACCGCGTTCACCGAGGCCCTCGCCGTGGAGCTCCACGGGACGGGCGTCCACGTCACCGCCCTGCTGCCCGGCTGGGTGCGCACCGAGTTCCACGAGCGCGCCGGCATCAGCGGCTCCTCGATCCCCTCCTTCATGTGGCTCAGCCCCGAGCGCGTGGTCGAGGAGGCCCTCGACGACGTCGCGCGCGGCAAGGTGCTCTCGATGCCCACCAAGCGCTACCGGCTCCTCGGGTTCGCCCTGCGGCACCTGCCGCGCTCCGCGGTGCGCCGGATCTCGGGGCTCGTCGCCTCGGCCCGCCAGAAGGAACGGGCGGCCGGCTCGTGACCCGCCGCGACCCCCAGGACCCGGTCCCGGTCCAGCGCTCCATCGACGGCGGCAGCGCCGGCTCCTCCCCCGAGGCCGCGCCGGAGGCCCCGCCCGCGTCCTCCGCGCAGCTGAGCCCCGACCGCTTTCGTGACCCGCGGCGCCGCCTCGCCCGCCGGATCGCCCAGCGGGTGTTCCTGCAGGGCCTCGCGTACCGCACGGTCCGCCGGACCGTGGTGACGCACCCCGCGGCCGACGCCCTGGACGGGGCGTGCATCGTGGTGGCCAACCACTCGAGCCACCTCGACGCGCCGCTCGTCCTGGGCTCGGTGCCCCGCCGCATCCGCCGGGACCTCGCCACCGGGGTGGCCGCGGACTACTTCTTCACCGCCCCGCACAAGCGCATGTTCACCGAGCTGATCTTCAACGCCTTCCCGGTGGACCGGACGGGCACCGGAGCGAACCGGGGGCTGTCCAAGCAGCTGCTGAAGGCCGGCGTCCCGCTGCTGATCTTCCCGGAGGGCACCCGGTCCCGCACGGGGAAGATGGGGTCCTTCAAGATCGGGGCCGCGGGCCTGGCCAAGGCCGTGGGAGTGCCAGTGGTCCCCGTCGCCCTGATCGGTGCCTACGAGGCGATGCCCCGCGGCGCCCGCTGGCCGCGCCGCGGCCGCCCCCGCGTGGTGGTGGCCGTCGGCGAGCCGCTGGTCGCCCGGGAGAAGGAGCCCACCTCGTCCTTCAACGACCGCATCGAGGCCTCGGTGCGGGCGCTCTACGCCGAGCACCGTCCGCGCATCGACGCCTGAACCACCGTCACCCCCCGAGAACCAGGAGAGTACTGCGCAGATGGCACACGTGAAGCACATGAAGTGGTGGGGGTGGGGCGAGGAAGGCGTGCACTTCGAGTACGCGAACAAGCCCGCCTTCGCCCCGTTCGTCAAGAACGCCCTGGACGTGGACCTGCGGCCCCGGCAGGGCGACACCATCGACTTCTCCACGGTCAGCGTCCCCGCCTCCCGCGCCGGGGAGCCCCTCCTGGAGGCGCTGGCCGCCATCACCGGGGCAGAGCACCTGACCCTCGACGACGAGCTGCGGATCGTGCACTGGGCCGGCAAGTCCGTCACCGAGCTGCTGCTCACCCGGGCCGGGGACTTCGCGCGGGTGCCCGACGTGGTCGTGTACCCCGGCACGGAGGAGGAGGTCGCCCAGGTGCTGCGGCTCGCGGTGGAGCGCGACCTCGTGGTCATCCCCTTCGGCGGCGGCACGAGCATCTCGCGGAGTCTCCAGCCGGATCCCCATGAGGAACGAACGATCGTTTCCCTTGATCTGGGCCGGATGAACCAGGTCCTCTCGCTCGACGAGACGTCGGGGCTGGCCACCATCCAGGCCGGCGTGCTGGGCCCGGACATGGAGGAGCAGCTCAACGCCCGCGGGTGGACGCTGGGCCACTTCCCGGACTCCTTCACGCACTCGACCCTCGGCGGCTGGGCCGCCACACGCTCCTCGGGGATGCAGTCGGACAAGTACGGGGACATCGCCGACATCGTGCGCGGGCTGCGCGTGGTGCGCCCGGGCGGCACCGTGGTGCTGCGCCCCCTCCCCTCGACCTCCACGGGTCCGAGCCTGCGGGAGATGATGATCGGCTCCGAGGGCAGGCTGGGCGTGATCACCCAGCTGGACGTGCACGTGCACCGCATCGCCGAGCACCGCGAGGTCATCGCGTACATGTTCCCCACGTGGCAGCAGGCGCTCGTTGCGATGCGCGAGATCGCCCGGTCCGGCATCAGCACCACGTTCGCCCGCGTCTCCGACGCGCACGAGACCGCGTTCTCGCTCTCCACCCAGAAGGCCCCCGCCACGCTGAAGAAGAAGGTCACGGCCAAGGGCCAGGACGTGCTGTGGGAGCTGATGCGGCGCCGCGGCTGGGACACCGACGCCATGTGCATCGCCTACGTCTGCTTCGAGGGCGCCAAGCCCGAGGTGGAGCGCCGGAAGAAGGCCGTGGCCGGCATCGTCAAGAAGCAGGGCGCCCTGGTGCTCGGTGCGGGCCCCGGCGCGCTCTACGACCAGAAGAAGTTCGACACTCCGTACCTGCGCGACTTCCTGCTCGAGCAGAACACCATCGGCGACGTCTCCGAGACCGCCGCACCGTGGTCCAAGCTCACCACGGTGCACCAGGCTGTCTACGACGCCGCGCACCGGGCCTTCGAGGCGCAGGGCAAGACCGGGTGGATCATGTCCCACATGTCCCACTCGTACCACGCCGGCGCCTGCCTCTACTTCACCTTCGGCTACGAGATCGGCGAGGACCCCCACGCCGAGTACGCCGTGATCAAGAGCGCGATCCAGCAGGCGTTCATCGACGCCGGCGCCACGCTGTCCCACCACCACGGGGTGGGACTCGAGCACAGCCCCTGGATGGAGCAGGACGTCTCCCCCGAGGGCGTGCAGCTCCTGCGCAGCCTGTTCGCCGCGGCGGACCCGGGCGGCAACTTCAACCCCGGCAAGATCGTCGGCTGACCCTCCCGGGTCCGTACAGAGCAGAGCAGGCCCCCACCGTTGCCGGTGGGGGCCTGCTCTGTTGTTGTTCGGGGTGTTAAATGCGGGGAGCCCCCGCACCGTGTGGTGCGGGGGCTCGACCCTTTGTGGTGTGGTCCGGCGGTGTCCTACTCTCCCACACCCTTCCGGGTGCAGTACCATCGGCGCTGCGGGTCTTAGCTTCCGGGTTCGGGATGGGACCGGGCGTTTCCCCCACGCTATGACCGCCGTAACTCTGGTGCCCGACCCCGTGCGCCGCTGGGGCGTGCCGGCCGTGGGCCGGTGTACGGGGTGGGTAAGTCACTGTGGTTGTCCGCCCGTGGTGGGCGGTATTCAATTGCGGTTCCCTGTGCCCGCCGCGTAAGCGACGGGTGGGTTGTTGGTTGGGAGCCGTATAGTGGACGCGGTGTTCTGTGGTGACCCCACCCATGTTCCCAACACGTGTTGGGGGTGGGGGTGTGGTGTAAGTTGTCGGCTTATTAGTACCGGTCGGCTGCACACGTCGTTGGTTCGTGCTTCCACCTCCGGCCTATCAACCCAGTGGTCTAGCTGGGGGCCTCTCACACACTAGGTGCGTGGAAATCTCATCTCGAAGCGAGCTTCCCGCTTAGATGCTTTCAGCGGTTATCTCTTCCGAACGTAGCGAAGCAGCGGTGCACCTGGCGGTACAACTGCCATACCAGAGGTTCGTCCG
>NZ_NSKF01000010.1:0-120805 GCF_002287015.1 Kocuria sp. WN036 | reverse complement strand
GATACCCACGACGGTGACCATGGCTACCTCCGTGTGCTCCTCGTGCCTGATCGAAGGGCAGGACGAGCCCCCGGCGGGCACGCCTCAATCGGACGCCGAACAGCGCACGCTCCTATCAGGCCACACCCGGACCTCGCCCGGCCGGACCGGCGGGGCGGCACATCGCGGACAAGCCCACCAAGATCGAGGGCAGCGAATAAACGAGCCAACCCCGCCGGCACTTCCTACGATGACATTGACGCGAAGAAAGCCGAGGCCGACCGCAGGATGGCGTTGGCCCTGCGGAGCTCCCGAACTTCTCTTTCGAGCTCGGTCAGCCGCTGGGCGTCATCAGTGGTGGTGCCCGGCCGGTATCCCTCGTCGACCTCGGCCTGTCTGACCCAGTTCCGCAGCGTCTCCGGGTTGATCCCCAGCTGCTGCCCGATCCGCGCCAGCGCCCCGGCCTTCGTCGCTGGGTCCCGTCGGGCCTCCACCGCCATCCGGGTGGCGCGCTCACGCAACTCATCCGGGTACTTCCTCGGTGCTCCCATGACTCTCATCCTTCCGTGGAATGAAAGCCTCCAACAGACCCGTCACGGGACAGGGTGCGGCACCGCTGCCAGGACGCCCCGGGCAGGTGCGCGGCGATCGCGTCCTTGAGCCCGGCGTGGGCGTCACTGGTGACCAGGCGGACTCCGCCCAGGCCGCGGGCCACCAGGTCGGCGAAGAACTCGTTCCACGCCGCCCCGGTCTCGGCCGTGGCCACCCGCATCCCGAGGACCTCCCGGTGGCCGTCGCCGTTGACCCCGGTGGCCAGCAGCACGACGGCGTTGACCACGCGCCCGCCCTCTCGGACTTTCATGGTCAGCGCGTCGGCGGCGACGAACGTGAAAGGGCCGGCCTCGTCCAGGGGCCGGTGGCGGAAGGACTCCACGTGCTCGTCGAGGTCGGTGGCCATGCGCGAGACCTGGGACTTCGACAGGGAGTTGATGCCCAGGGTCTTCACCAGCTTGTCCATCCGGCGGGTCGAGACCCCGGCGAGGTAGCAGTCGGCGACCACGGTGATCAGGGCGGACTCGGCCCGTTTGCGCCGCTCCAGCAGCCACTCGGGGAAGTAGGTGCCGGTGCGCAGTTTCGGCACGGCGACGTCGATGGTGCCGATGCGGGTGTCGAGGTCGCGGTGGCGGTAGCCGTTGCGCTGCGCAGACCGGGTCGGGGTGGGCTTGCCCCATTCGGCTCCGACCACTGCCTCGGCATCAGCAGACAAGAGAGCGTTGATCACCGTCTGCAACAGGCTGCGCATCAGATCCGGGGACGCGTCGGACAGGGCTTCGCCGAGCAGGCCAGCAGGGTCGACAATATGAGGAGCGGTCATCGTGATGATGTCCTTTCGAGGGTGCTGTGAGAGGTGAACTCGAAAGATCTCACGGTGGCCGCGCTCTCGTCGGCAACGACGAGCAGGGCCACCGCGCAACACCACTATCGGGGGCTCAACTGGTGGTCACGGATCGCTAATAGAGGCAGGGCCCGCTGGATCAGGGCCTTCGTAACGTGGATGCCGAGCGTGACCACCTCCCGGCCGGCCAGCACGCGCAGATGCCAGTGCAGGAGAAGGGACTCGATCGTGGCGGAGCAACCACTGTCGGCGGTGTTCGTCGGCCTCGACGTCGGCAAGTCCGACCACCACGCGGTGGCGGTCACCTTGGCCGGGAAGACGGTCTATGACAAGGCCCTGCCCAACGACGAGACCCGGCTGCGGGCCATTCTCACCGAGCTGGCCGCCGAGCACGGGCCGGTGCTGATGGTCGTGGACCAGCCGGCCACCATCGGGGCGCTGCCGGTGGCCGTCGCCCAGGCCACCGAGGGGGTCACCGTGGCCTACCTGCCGGGTCTGGTGATGCGCCGGATCGCGGACCTGCACCCGGGCACGGCGAAGACCGACGCCCGCGACGCACTGATCATCGCCGAGGCCGCCCGGACCATGCCGCACACCCTGCGGAACATCCGGGTGGACGAGGAACAGATCGCCGAGCTGGCGGTGCTGGCCGGTTTCGACGACGACCTCGCCGCCCAGATCACCGCGACCTCGAACCGGTTGCGCGGGATGCTCACCCAGATCCACCCCGCCCTGGAACGGGTCCTCGGGCCACGGGTGACGCATCCGGCGGTGGCCGATCTGCTCACCCGCTACCCGACCCCGGTCAAGCTGGCCGCAGCCGGGCGCGGCCACGTGCGGGCAAGGCTGAAGAAGCACGCACCCCGGCTGGCCGAGGCCCTCATGGAGGAGATCTTCGACGCCCTGGGCCAGCAGAGCGTGGTCGTGGCCGGCACCGAAGCCGCCGCCACCGTGATCCCGATCCTGGCCGGGCAGCTGGCCTCGTTGATCCACCAGCGCGCCACGGTGGCTACCCAGGTCGAGGCCCTCGTGGAGGCCCACCCTCTTTGCCCGGTCCTGACCTCGATGCCCGGGGTAGGGGTCAGGACCGCCGCGAGGATCCTCACCGAGGTCGTCGGCAAGGACTTCCAAGACGCCGGGCACCTGGCCTCCTATGCCGGGATCGCCCCGGTCACCCGCCGGTCGGGGACCTCGATCCGCGGCGAGCACGCCCCCAAGGGCGGCAACAAACGCCTGAAGCGGGCGCTGTTCCTCTCGGCCTTCGCCTCGCTCAACCACCCGCCCTCACGGGCGTACTACGACCGGAAACGAGCCCAGGGCAAACGCCACAACCAGGCGATCATCGCCCTGGCCCACCGACGCACCGACGTCCTGTTCGCCATGCTCAGGGACGGAACCCTCTACCAAGACCCCACCGAGCCTCAGACCCCATCACCGGTGGCCCTGGCCGCTTGACGGAAACCATAGAGGCACCCCCCGGGCGGAGGTGGTGCCGGTGAGGGCTGTGAAACCCTTCGAAGGCGGGAAAGATGCCTCGGCTGGCGGTCGTGCTCCGCGATGATTTACCCCGCGCCGGGTACTCCGGTGATGTCATGGGCCGGTACCGCGCGGCCACGGCTTGGGCCCATCCCGGAACGAACGGGCCAAAGCCTGGGAAGAACGGTGCAGGGCTCAGAGGGTCGTTTGCGTGGTGCCGAGCTTGGTAGCGGCATCGTCGACGTACTCGGCCTCCACTAGGACGTCGTACGCCTCGGCCTCGAAGCCCTGGATGCTGTTGAAGTCGCGGCGCCCGCCGGTCGCGGCGTGACTCACGAGGCCGAAGATCAGGCCCCATACGGCGCCCAGCAACACGCCCCACAGCACCACGGACAGCCAGCCGCCCACGGTGAAGAGGCCGAGCAGCAGGCCGACGAACAGGCCCATCCACGCGCCGGAGGCCAGACCGTAGAGAGCGGCCCGGCCATTGGTCATCCGGCCGGTGACCTGCTCGACCGAGCGCAGCCCGGTGCCGACCACGCGCACGTGCTCGACGGGGAACTGGGCGTCGGAGAGAGTGTCGACGATACGTTGCGCCTCGTCGTAGGTGGGCACCGTCTTGAGGATGCGGTAGCTGCCGGAGGCGGTGGGGGGAATAGGAGAGGGCTGGGACATGCTTTTCATTTCCTTCCAGTACTTATCCAGTGTGGTGGCCGGTGAACGAGGCACGCCTAGCATGGGGCCGCGCCACTCCTCCGACCCGGTCAACAGTAGGCGCTTGGGCGCTGTTCTATCAGGGGATTCAACAAAGAGATCACGCCTGCTTACATGTCGTTCACAATGCGATGAGTCGCCCGTGGCGGATCAGCATGCTGGCTCGCTGCAGCAGACTGAGGTGGGGGTCGGCTCGGCGTTCCCCTCGGGTGCGGAGTCGCCTGTGGGCGTGCAGTCAGGCGAAGCCGCGCTCGACCACGCATCGGGGCTTCCTCAGCCTGGATGCGCCGGTTTCCAGCAGTGATCTGGCGATGTAGTTGGTGAGGTTGCGGAATCCGAGGGCGGAGCCACGCAGGTGCTCGAGTCGGCCGTTCACGGCCTCGGTAGGGCCGTTCGAGGTGCGGGGCCGGTCGAAGTAGGCCAGGACGTCGGCGGCGCGACGGGCCAGGGTCCGGCCACGATCCGCACCCAGCTCATCAACGTGCCGGCGCGGGTAGCCAACCACGCCCGGAAGTGGCGGTTGCACCTGCCCGCCGCCTGGCCCTGGCAAACCGCCTGGCCCTGGCAAACCGCCTGGCCCTGGCAAACCGCCTGGGAGAACCTCTTCCGCCGCGCCCACGAGACCGCTACCGCAATCGCCTGACCATTCTTCCCTGACCGCGCGAGCGAGGACCCGAAGTGGAAAAGCCGGGCAGAGCGGCAGGGCCCGCTCACCCAAAAACCAGAAACCGTCCACTTGATCCCGATCAGCTCACCGGAAAATCAACGTCGGCGCATCCAGGCTGAGGCCAAGGAAGTACATGCGACATAGCAACGGACTGCCCCGACTGTCTCGTGACGGGTCCTCCTTCGGCGGAGGCAGCGGCTTCACCGGCGGTAGCACCTCCGGCAGCTACTGAGTTGCTCAGAAAACGCGGCGGGCGCGGGCGGTCCGGCGCTTGAGGGCGCGGCGCTCGTCCTCGCTCATCCCGCCCCAGACCCCGGCGTCCTGGCCGGACTCTAGGGCCCACTGCAGACAGGTGTCCACGACCGGGCAGCTGCGGCACACGGCCTTGGCTTCCTCGATTTGGAGGAGAGCGGGTCCGGTGTTGCTCAGGGGGAAGAACAGCTCGGGATCCTTTTCCAGGCATGCTGCGCGACTACGCCAATCCATGGTCAGCGATCGCTCCTTTCAGGAAACAGTCCCGGCGGCGCAGGGCAGAACGATCTGGCAGCAGGAGCGTCCGGGACAAGAGAAAAAGCCCATTTACACGAGTCTGGTGAAGAACTGATGTCAGCTCTTGGATGTGAACATGTCGTCAAGAAGGAATTTGCGTCGTGGGCGACACCAGGACCAATTGAGGTCGCAGATGGGAGTGCCCCAAGTTCGCTTGACTCCTGACTCGCCAAGATCGAATCGGTCGAGTCCTTCAGAGGTGGCGCAACCGATCCTCGGTATCGGTTCCTGCCCCATGCCCCGCGTAGTTCATTGGTTTCTGAGCACGCGGAGCGCCCCCGTACGGCGCTCACCATCTCGACCCCTCCCGGTCGGGGCTGGGCAGGGTGAGGGTGGCCCCGGCCTGGCGCAGCGCTTGGCGGGTGTCTGTTCCGTCCCACCATTCCACCGCGAGCCCGTCGGAGAAATGCAGGATGTAGAACGATTCGAACTCGATCCAGGCGTCGGTGGCCGCCACGCCCATGTAGTCGCCACTGTGAGTGCCCGCCCACTGGACACGCCCGGCGACCTTGTTCGCCTCGGCGACAGTGTCCTGCACGGTGCCGGTGAGATCCGGGATGGCCTGGCGCAACGATTTAGCCCAGTATTTAAGTCCCGGCCGGCCGTCGCCCTGAGCGGGGATGAGGTTGTGGTCCACGATGTCGTAGCGGACGAGAGAATCCAGGGCCTCCAGCTCGCCGGTGGCGATCGCTGTGATGATCGCGTGGAATTTTTGGCTCGGGGTCGGCTCAGTCATGGAAGGGAGTTCCTTTCGGGGTTTGGGGTGGCACACCGGGGCTTCCGTCCTGGGGCAGCTGGGGGTGGTGCCCAAGCTGGTGGGCGAGCCGCAGCAGGAGGATGCCGAGGGCTTCCCTGTCCTGCTGCGGCCAGGTGGACAGTATGTCGTCGAAGGCTGCCGCACCGGCCTCACCGATCCGGCGCTGCACCTCGGTGCCTTCGGCGGATATGCCCACCAAGGTGGCGCGGCGGTCACCGGGGTCCGGTTGGCGGTCGATCAAGCTCTTGTCCTCGAGCCGGCGAACCTGTGGGGTCATGGTGGACTTGTTCACGCCCCACTGCCCGGCCAGCTCCGACAGCCGCATCGGGCCGTTGCGGATGAGGTGTTCCAGCAGTGCCGCATCCGTGGGGGAAAGATCAGCCGCGGCCGGACCGAAGACATACCGGCGCACATCGCTCCTGCTGGCCCAGCGCACCAGCAGAGCCACACCTTCACGCACCTGGACGCCCGGTGTTAGCCGGTCACCGCCGAGCATGGTGTTCATCGAGAAATCGACCATGGAACCATCTTACCCTAACTAGTTTGGTTCGACGAACCAAATCGAAATTGTTTGACTGGAGAGGTCCGCAAACGAACACAGCAACCACTGGAGGCAAAACATGACCCACGGATCCCTCCAACATCAGGCCAGCACTTCCGCCTCGGCCGCCTCAGCCGGCTCGACCGTGCTCGCCGAGTTCACCGACAACGACCTGGCCTCGAAATCTGGTCGATCGTTGCCCGTCATCGGTGGGGTGGCTCACACTGCCTGCATGACGACGCGGAAACAGCCGTGGGTGGTCGATGATCGCCTGTAGGAGCTGATCGCTCGGGACTATCGCAGTAACGGTGTAAGAGGCCCAATCACCCCGTTCGGGGTTGGAGGGTCGACATGAGCGAGAAGATCGAGACACTGGTGGACGTGAGCCCACCGAAGCCCGGTGACGAGCCGGAAGACAATGCGCAGCTCAGCGCGGCTGAGCAGGACACCGTCCGAGAACTGGTCCGCGCCGCCCGCGCCAGCGGGGCGGCGTTGACCGGCCCCGGCGGGCTGCTGAAGCAGCTGACCAAGATGGTCGTCGAGGCCGCCCTGGACGAGGAGATGAACGAACACCTCGGCTACGAGCCCGGCGACCCGCAAGGGCGCAACCGGGGCAACTCGCGCAACGGGAGGCGGGTCAAGACGGTGATCACCGACAACGCCGGCCCCGTGGAGATCGAGGTCCCGCGGGACCGCGAGGCGTCCTTCGAGCCGGTGATCGTGCGCAAGCGTCAGCGGCGGCTGACGGACCTGGACCAGGTCGTCCTGTCCCTGTCGGCCAAGGGTCTGACCACCGGGGAGATCAGCGCGCACCTGGGCGAGGTCTACGGCGCCGAGGTCTCCAAGGACACCGTCACCCGGATCACCGACCGGGTGATCGAGGAGATGCAGGCCTGGTGGGCCCGGCCCCTGGAGCAGGTCTACGCGGCGATCTTCATCGACGCCATCATGGTCAAAGTCAGGGACGGGCAGGTCCGCAACCGGCCCGTGTACGCGGCCATCGGGGTGGACCTGGGTGGTCACAAGGACATCCTCGGGATGTGGGCCGGGGACGGCGACGGGGAGTCGGCGAAGTTCTGGTACGCGGTCCTCAACGACCTGAAGTCCCGAGGGGTCAGGGACGTGTTCTTCGTGGTGTGCGACGGGCTGAAGGGGCTACCGGACTCGGTGAACGCGGTGTTCCCGGCCGCGATCGTCCAGACCTGCATCATTCACTTGATCCGGGGGACCTTCCGTTACGCCTCGCGGAAGTACTGGGACGAGCTCGCGAAGGATCTGAGGCCTGTCTACACCGCCCCGACCGCCGCTGCCGCCGAGGCGGCCCTGGAGGAGGTGGAGGACAAGTGGGGCGCCCGGTACCCGGCGATCAGCCGGCTGTGGCGCGGGGCGTGGACCGAGTTCGTGCCGTTCCTGGACTACGACGTGGAGATCCGCCGGGTGATCTGCTCGACCAACGCGATCGAGTCCCTCAATGCCCGGTTCCGGAGAGCGGTGCGGGCCCGTGGGCACTTCCCGAACGAGCAGTCCGCGATGAAGACCCTGTACCTCGTCGTGCGGAGTCTGGACCCGAAGGGCACCGGGCAGACACGATGGGTCACACGGTGGAAGCCGGCGCTGAACGCCTTTGCCATCACCTTCGCCGACCGGATGCCGGCGGCGGAGAACCACTAACCATGGAAACGCCTCTTACACCGTTAGAGCGACAGTCCCGATCGCTCCGTTGATCCTGGAACCACCACTGTCAGGGGGCCCGGGTGGCAGGCTTGGGATCGAGGACCGTGCCGCCCTGGGAGGGATCCTGTTCGTGTTCCACGCTGGGTGCGGATTCGTTGTGGACCACTGGCCTCAACTCACCCTGACATGCAGGGTCCGGTCCCTCACCGGACAGTCCCCGACGGGTGGCCGGAATGGTGTGGTGATAGGTGTGTCAGTGCTGGTAGACCCCTCGGGGGGCTTCAGCGGTGCGGTAAAGCTGTTCGTAGTGCTGGATCACGATCTGACTGTCGTGTTCTTCAGCTTTGTGGCGGGCTGCGTGTCGCATGGTGGTGTAAGCGTCGTGGGGTAACGTCAGGATGGTTTCGATGGCTTCCGCGAGACCACGGGGTTCGCCCGGGGGAACCAGGATGCCGTTGTGCCCGTTGTCAATGAGATGAGGTAGGGCCATCGCGTCGGCGAGCACAACCGGCGTGCCGCTGGCCATGGCTTCGAGTGTGGCGATGCTTTGCAGCTCCGCGGTCGAGGCCATGACGAAGACACTGGCAGTGGGGTAGAGGCGTTCTAGTTCCTCATCGCTGATGCGGCCGTGGAACCGTACCCGGTCGGCGACGCCGAGCCGGGCGGCCAGTTGTTGGAGTCGGTGGCTTTCGGCTCCGCCGCCGACGATGTCCAGGTAGGCTCCCAGGGATTGGTTCATCAGGGAGAAGGCTCTGAGGAGCTGATCGACATGTTTTTCTGGATCCAGCCGTCCGACGTAGAGAATCCGGTGGTCGACCGGACGGTGCGGGTGGAAGGGGAAGCGGGAGGTGTCCACCCCGCAGGAGACCGGTTCAATCGTCTCCAGGCCGGTGTGCTGGGCCAGATAATCGGCGGCGATCGGAGTCGGGCTGGTGACCACCGCGGCCCGAGCCAGCGTTTTGGAGGCCAGATGCCACCCGTAGCGGGTCAGGCCCGGGTGCAGCGATCGGGGCAGCCCGCTGACCCCGATGATGTTGTCTGGCATCACGTGGTTGGTCGCCACAACCGGAATGCCGCGTTGGTGGGCTTGTCCAGTGAGCACCCGACCGATGTTGATGAAGGACTGCGAGTGTACTACCTGCGGTTGGAGGTGCTCGAGCAGTCGATCGATCCGAGGCCCCAGTTCCCAAGGTGGGGCGAAACGCAACCACTCATGGGCCGGCCAGCGAAAACTGCGCAATCGATGGACGGCTATTCTCTGTCCGCCGAAGGTCTCCACGTAGGTGCCGTGGCGACGCGAGGAAGCCGGGGCGACCACATGCACTGTGTGTCCACGGGCGGATAAGCGGACGGCCAGGTCCCGGGTGAACCGGGACGCGCCGTTCACGTCCGGGGGAAAGGTGTCGGCACCAATCAGGACTCGTAGTCGGTCGGTGTGCTTGTCAGGCAACGGCATGGAGGCTCTTTCGGTTCGCAGCATCGAGCGCTGTTTCCGCTGCGACGCGCCCGGCATCGATCAGGCGCGGAATGTCCTCGGGAGACCAATGCGCCAGTCCGCGCAGGTCAGGTTGGATGAGGGTGGTGGAAGGGTCTTGTTCCATCCGGGCGATGTCGGCAGCTGAGCGGACGATCGGCAAGCGTTCCCACTCTGGGCGCAACCGCACCGCGATCACTGCTGTGGCGCCCATCTGACGGGCCGCGGCGATGGGTAAGTTCGCGGCGATCCCCCCGTCCATGAGAACCTCCCGTCCGCGGATGACTGGGGGGAAGATCCCAGGCACGGCGATACTGGCCCGCAGCGCTTCGTACAGTGGGCCCTCGGTCAGGACGACTTCCCGGCGGGTCCGCATCTCGGTGGCCACGGCCCCGAAGCGGCGGGGCAGCTCTTCGATCAGCGGATCTCCACCCAGTGCAGTGATGGTCTCGGCCAGTGCAGAGGTATCCAACAACCCGAGCCGGGGTGCGAGGGTGAATCGCCCGAAAGTCCCCCAGCTCGCCTCGCGCACGGCTCGTTCGATCGTGCGCATCGGCAGGCCGGCCGCATAGGCAGCCCCCACCAATGCTCCGGCACTGGTTCCGGTCACGATCTGCGGCAGGATGCGGTGTTCGGCCAGCACCTGCAGCACCCCCACGTGGGCGGCGCCCAGCGCACCGCCTCCACCGAGGGCAAGGCCGATCCGATCTCCGAAAGGCGGGGTTGTCCGGCTCACCGATGCTGTTCTCCTCTTCTCTGATGTCTAGGCGTTCTTCTCTGATGTCTCTGCGCGTTCAGGTCCGCCCCGTTCAGCAGTGCCGAAGGGCGGGCATCGGATCACTGCGGCAACGAAGTGGCCCGAGCCGGATTGAGCGCGTCCAGCAACAGACTCAGGTAACGACGTCGTGACAAGTCATCCGCATGGGGAAGGTTGACCCCGGTGACGACCATGGCCAAGATGTTGGGGATGTCGGCCGGCTCGATGTCCGGACGGACGTTCCCGGCGGCCTGGGCCCTCTGGAGAATCGGGGCGAACGACTCGCTGTGGCGCCGCAGCAACTCCGTGGTGGCTTCGGTCAGATTGCCGATCGAGGCCACCAGACCTCTCTCCCGGCCGGCAATGTCACTGAGGCGTTCCGCGATCTCCAGCAGAGTCTCCCGAGGAGCCTCGGTCGCACCGATCCTGGCGAACAACGGCTCCACCTCCGTGGTGAAAATCCGGTCATAGACCGCCCAGGCCAGTGCTTGCCGATTCGGAAAGTGCCGATACAGTGTGGCGATCCCCACCCCGGCCTCCTGCGCGATCCGGTTCAGCGTTCCTTCCCCCTCCCCTGAGGAGAAGACTCCACGGGCCGCCTCGATGATCCGTGATCCGCTGGAGAAGGCATCACAGCGCACGGATCGTGTCGCAGAGCTATCCATGACTGTCTCCTCTCGGTGTGGTCGCTGAGGGCGCCCCATCTCGTCCTTGCATGATAGTAAACTATCAATCTGATAGCCAGCTCTCACACGAAGGGGCACACAGTCGGACCCCGCTTCCGTCCGCGTCAAGCTCAAAGGTCATTTCACGATGAGTGCGCCGCAGGCCTTGAGCAGGGTGGCGTGCTGGGGGACGCGGGTGGCAGTGATGGGGAGTTTGTTCCGGACTCGTTGTGGTGATCACACCTCCGGTCACAAGCAGACCCGGCCTCACGAGTCCCCCGATGTCGGCCATGTTCCTGAGGATCATCCATCCCATCCAGATCGATGGTCTCCGCCTCTGCCTACACAGAATCAAAACACCGGATTGGAGGCTCATCGCAATTGAGGGTGTAGCCGGGCCTGGATTTGCCGGTTTCCCGAGAACCAGAAAGCGGGCTGGGTCGCTCCGACCCGCCGTGTGGCCAGCCGAGAACTACGGGGTGTCCGGTCCCCGGTGCCGTCCCGCGGGCTCCCTGTCCGGTGCCGCTGCCAGTTCCTGCTCCAGGACATCGCCGACGACGGCCTCGCCCCGGGCGGCTCGGCGGCGTTCCCGACCCTGCTCGAAGAGCTGGTAGAGCACCGGCACCAGGATCAGAGTGAGCAGGGTCGAGGAGATCAGCCCACCGATCACCACGATGGCTAGGTCTTGGCTGATGAACCCGCTCGAGCCGGTGACGCCGATCGCCATCGGAATCAGGGCGAAGATCGTGGCCAACGCCGTCATGAGGATGGGGCGCAGTCGCTGGCGGGCGCCGTTGAAGATGGCGTCCTGCAGGCTCTGGCCCTGGACCCGGTACTGGTTGATCAGGTCGATCAGAACGATGGCGTTGGTGACCACGATGCCGATGAGCATCAGCATGCCGATCAGGGCGGAAATGCCCAGGGGTTTGCCGGAGATCAAAAGCAGGCCGATGGCACCGGTGGCAGCGAACGGGATGGAGACCAGCAGGATGAGCGGCTGCATCATGGATCGGAACGTGACCACCAACAGCATGAACACGATCACGACGGCCACCACCATGGCCAGGCCCAGCTGCTCAAAGGACTCCTGCTGGGTCTGGGCCAGCCCGCCCATGGTGGCCTCGGTGCCGGCCGGCAACTCGAGGGCATCCACGCGTTCCTGGACCTCCGTGGTCACCGCGCCCAGCTCGCCCTCGGAGGGTGTCAGGGAAATGGTGGCCGCCAGGTCGCCGTCCATGCGCGTGACCGACTCCGGTACGGTCACTTCCTCCACGGTGGCCAGATCGGTCAACGGGACCATGCCCGCTGCGGTGGGAACGGGCATGTCCTGCAGCTCGGCGATCGTCTCCGGCGCGTCGGTGCCCTCGATGTAGATGTCGTAGGCGTCGCCGTCCATGGTCACGGAACCGACGCTCTGCGGGGATAGCGTCCCGGCCACCATGCCCAACAACTGCATCTCGGTCAGGCCCTCCTCCAGGGCGGCGGCGCGGTCCACGGCCACGTGGACCGTCGGCTGGTCCGCGGCCAGGTCGCTGGTGAGCTCCGCGGTGTGCGGGGTCCCCTCGAGGGCCGCCTGGACGGCTTGCGCGGCCTCGGCCAGATCCTCCTCGTTCTGGGAACTGACCGCCACGTCCACGGAGCCTCCGAAGCCGCCCATGGAGGCAGGGTCCATCAGGCTGACCTCGCCGGGACCGTCCAGGGTGGCGAGCCGGGTCCGGACCTCTTCCTGCAGGGCCGACTGGTCGGCGTCGGGATCCGTGTTGACGATGAAGGTGGCCGAGCCGCCGCCCCCACCGAGCAGGGCAGAGAAGTCCCCCTCGCCGCCGCCGGAGGAGCCGGCCATGAGCATGATGTCCTCCACGCCCTCGACGCCGGCCAGCGCGTCCTCGACCTCCTCAGCACCCTCGGACACCGACTCCAGGTCCGTGCCCGAATCGAAGGTCTGGGTGACCATGACCATGTTCTGGCCGGTATTGCCGAGGAAATCAACCTTCAGCAGGGGTATGAGAGACACGGTCAGCACCAGCAGCAGCGCTGAAGCCACCACGGTGATGACGGGGTGCTTCTGGGTGCCGCGCAGCACGGGCTTGTAGCCGCGCTGCAGCCAGCTGCGGTGTTCCTTCTCCTCGGCCCCGGCGCGAACAGCCTCCGAGTCCTGGACGTCCGTGGGCGCCTTGAGGAACCAGTAGGACAGGACCGGGACGATCGTCAGCGCGACCAGCAGGGAGGAGAGCATCGCGATGGCCACGGTGAGGGCAAACGGGGCGAAGAGCTCGCCGACCATGCCCCCGACCAGCGCGATCGGCAGGAACACGGCCACGGTGGTCAGGGTGGAGGCGGTGATGGCACCGGCCACCTCGCGCACTGCGGTGAGGATGGCGTGGACCTTCGGCTCACCATAGGCCAGATGCCGTTTGATGTTCTCGATCACCACGATCGAATCGTCCACCACGCGCCCGATCGCGATCGTCAGAGCCCCGAGGGTCAGCATGTTCAGGGAGTGCCCGCCGAGATTCAGCCCGATGAAGGTGACCAGGACGGAGATCGGGATCGAGAGGGCCGTCACGAGCGTCGAGCGCACCGAGACCAGGAAAACCAAGATCACGACGACGGCGAAGAGCAGGCCGAGCAGGCCCTCGGTGGCCAATCCCTCGATGGAGTGTTCGATGAACGGCGCCTGGTCGAACACCACGGTCAGGTCCAGGCCGGGCACGTCCCCGGTCAGTTCGGCGATCGCGTCCTCCACCGCATGGGACACACCCACAACGTCGGCGCCCTGGGTCGCGGTGATCGACACCGACAATGCCCGGTTGCCGTTCATGCGGGTGATGGAGGTGGGTTCCTGGGTGACGATCTCCAGGTCGGCAACGTCGTCGAGGTGCACCACAGTGTCCGGCTGGGTCTGACTGGCCAGCGGAAGAGCACCCAGGTCCTCGAGGGAGCCCAGGGGCGTGCCGCCGTCAACGGGCGAGGAGGTGCCGTCCTTGCCGACGGATCCCAGGGGCAAGGTGGTGCCGTTGTCCTGCAGGGCCTGGGTAATGGCCTGCTGGGTCAGCCCGTGCTGGGCCATCGCTGCCTGATCCGGAGTGATCTCCACCCGCTGCACGGCACCGCCGGACACGGCCGCCGAGCGGACTCCCTCAATAGACTCCACGCGGGGCTTGACGGTGTCCTGCAGGGCTGCGGACAGCTCGGTCTCATCCAGTTCGGACGAGGAGGCCGTCATGAAGATGACCGGCATCTGGTCGGTGCCACCGGACATCACGTTCGGTTCGGCGTCGTTGGGCAACGTGGTCAGCGCTCCGATGGCTGACTCGACGGAGGCGTTGAACTCATCCGAATCCGTTCCGTACTCGTAGGCAATCGACACCATGGACATGTTCGCGGAGGAGGTCGCCACCACCTGTTCCACGCCGTCCAGATCGCCCACGGCCCGGGAGATCGGTTCGCTGACCTGCTCGTCGAGTACCTCGGGGCTGGCCCCGGGCACCGCGGTGACCACGGTTGTCTGCGGCAACTCGATCGCGGGGATCAGTTCCTGCTTGAGCTGAGTCATCGTGAACAGACCAAAGACCGCGATGAACAGGGTGAGGAGCGCGACCAACAAGCGATTCGCCAGACTGAAGCGGGCAAGACGGTACAAGGAGACACCACCGAAGGGGTTGGGAAGCGCGGGACAGTAGCCCGTTAAAGGTTAGGATCACCCGAAGCTTAGGGCAAGGCTATGTATTCTCGCGATGCCCCCGTTCGAGACTCGTTCGCGGGCTATGCTCGGGCTGTGGACCCCAAGGAACCCGCCCAGCGCGAGGAGCTGCTCATCGAGCTGCTCAGGCTGCAGAGTGAATTGGAGTTGTCTTTCGTGCCTGCGGTGATCGAACCGATGCTCTCCCTGCGACTGACGATGCAACAGCTCAAGGTGCTCACCATCCTGGTCACCGAGCCCGAAGGCAGCACTATCCGCGCGCTCTCCGCAGCCATGGAGGTGTCCCTCGCCACCATGTCCGGGATCGTTGACAGACTGGAATCGCAGGACATGATCGTGCGCGCCCTCGACCCCTACGACCAGCGCGTGCGCCGCGTGACGGTCACCGCCGCTGGCCGCGAGACCATCCAGCGCCTACTCGCCGCCAGGCCCGAACTTGCCCACGCCCCGCTGAACCGTCTGTCCCTCGAAGACCTGAGGGCACTCACCCAGGGGATCCGGGCTCTGGTCGCGGCCATGCAGGAAGACTCCGCCGGCTGAGCTGGACCCACCTCCCGGGACTATCGCAATAACGGATGCCCCTATGGGACTGAGTTTTCAAGACCTGGTCGGTCGTTGCTCGACCAGTTGCGTCCGGCAGAGTGGATGTACAGGTAACCCGGTGAACTTGGCCGAGCAGGACACGGCACTGCAGATCCGGGACCTGGAAGCCGCTGGCCGTGAGCGCATCCAGGTTCAGGAACTCCCGTTGCGACGTCAACGTCGTGGAAAACTGGTAGGCACGGATGTTGAGGAGGCGGGAGTCGGCTCCTTGTCGGGACTACCGGCACCCTCCACTCGTCCAGCATCACCTAAAGCACCCGCTCAATGACCCCGGAACAACGCCACGTTGGTGTCGGTCGGGACGGCGGGAATCCGGCCCGGTACAGCGCCCACGCGTTTCCCGACTTGCCGTGGAATCGTGCATCTGATGCAGGACGTCCATGCTGACCAGCGCCGTCGCAACACCCGGATGGGCGATCCGATGCCCAGCGCAGCCTTCCCGACCGCAGTGTGCCGCGGAACCGGGGTGAAATCGGCCCGACGGGAGTTCCACCAGATGCGAGAACTCCCGTCAGTCCGACGCCGCTAACTGGCCATATGTAAAGGACGCCATGCTGGCGGAATGTGCGAATTCGCCAGTTGGGACGACTCCCCCGTCACCGAGCCACTGTGCTGGGTCTCTGGAGACGGCGTCGATCCCGTGTCAGGACTCGAGGTCGAGAAGCTGGGCAATGGACTGCGCTCTGACCGGGGGTTTCTGTGGAGGGTCGGCCAGAATTCGCGTGACGTGCGAATCTTTCGCGTCTTATGCGAGACGATCCGCGGGATCCGGCCGGTGCTGTCCCGGCCGTGCTGCGCTCCTGGACGGGCGCGCTCCACGAGGCCGAGAGGGCATGGACCGCGATACTGGATGGCTGGGCAGCTCAGCAGTTAGCGCGGAACCTTTCCCCTGGCACGGGCGAGGCGCGGTGGACGACGGTGCCACCTCCACCAACTACATCAGCAGCAGAAGCACCGGTCCCTGACCGCTGGATTCCCCCACACCAGGCCGCCTTGCTCACCCGGAGAATCGATCGAATACGCCGGTCCCGAACACGTAAGGCCGGCACTTGCGGTGAGCAGAGGCTCCTCGTCAATGCCCTAACGACCGTGCGCAGATGCTGTGCACGTCAGTGCACCTGAGGCGATCGACCAGGAATGATCCCCAACGACTGCAGGTCGCGTCGGCGTCCCTGCAGCTGCGCTTCCGTCTCAGTAGCCCACAGGCGCGACTGGTGCTCGAAGTTCGACACGAACCCGATGACCACGGCCACCACCCCGACTACCAGAAGGCCTATTGCTGCCGGGTCCGGGACGCCGCCGGCCTCGACCGACAAGCCCAGTCCGAGGATGGCGACCGCGCCCGCAAGTCCGCCGGCACCTGTCGCGACGGTGATCAACATGCCTGCCACCAGGAGACCTCCTTGAGCTCGATCTAGACTTTAGTCTAATTCATACACCCTAGTAACTTGATATGTCAACAACTGCGGTGAGGGGGGCGCCACGTTCGCGGGATTCCTGGAATAGCGGGGCCCCCATCCCAGTTGTGGTCGGTGCCGACACCCCCTTTCCTGCTCGAAGGAGCACGCACCACATCATGGCCACCACTGATTACGACGCTCCGCGTACCCGGCCCGAGGACGAGCCGGCCAACGAGTCCCTGGAGGCGATCCAGGCCCAGCGCAGCGCCACCGCCCAGACCTCGGTCATCGACGTCGAGGACTTCGACACCGCCGAGGGCATCGACCTGCCCGGTGCGGATCTCTCCCACGAAGAGCTCACCGTGGCTGTGATCCCGGAGCAGGTCGACGAGTTCACCTGCGGCTCCTGTTTTCTGGTCCGGCACCGCTCCCAGCTGGCCCGCCAGTCCGGCCAGACGCGGCACTGCACCGACTGCGAGGGCTGAGCCCGCACACCCGCTGATCCCGGGACACACCTCAGGCCCCCGGTGCATGATGCGCCAGGGGCCTGAGGTGTCTCGCCCCAATGGCCGGAGGAGGGCCGTGGGTCGGTGCCCGGGTGCGGTCAGGCGGTGATGGACAGGTACATGGCATAGATCTTCCGCCGGGCCCGCTGAGCGGTGTCCGCGGCCTCGGCCAGGTGCTGGCCCTCGGCGTGCTCGGCCGCTGCTGCGGCGGCCGCGGCGGCCTGAGCCAGCTGCTGGGCGGTGGCGGTGGCTGCTTCCAGCCGCTGGGTGCGGCGGTGCAACCAAGAGGTCGCCTCGGCAGCCGCACTGGCGCTGCGGGCCTTCTCGCACAGGCGCTCGAGGCACAGGGTGGTCTCCTGGGCAGCCTGGGCGGCTTGGGCCGTGGCGCCGCGGTCGACGATCACCGGCATGAGGATAGTGAGCATGATGTCCTTCTCAGCAGAAACAGGCAGAACGGGGATCCCGGCATGGGGCTTGATCGGCAGGGCCGTGCAGGAGGTGGTACTGAGCAGGGCGGGATTCCTCTGCGACCTGTCGGGAAATGGGCCCGCCCATCGCCGGGCAGTGGCCGCGTGCCCGCGGCGCCTTAGCCTCGATCCACCGATCGGCCGTGTGCTGTGGGGGTCGCCTCGGACGGAGCCTCGGTTCGCTATTTGGGCGTGGTGGAGGAGCCGGCCTCGCTGCCGGGGGTGTTCCACGAGGTGTTCCTGTCTGGTGCCCGATGGGCTGGGTGGTCGGGGGTCTACGCCGCGGCCGGTGGATCGTGGATGGTCGTGAAGAGCTGTTCCCAGGCTTCTTGCCACGGCCAGTTCTCCGGCAGCCGCAGGCGGATTTTGCGGGCGGAGGTGGCGATGCGGGCAGGGACGTTGACCAGCCGGGTGCGGATGGTGTCGGTGCGGGCCTTGGCGAACCGCCCGCCGGCGAGGACACCGGCCGCACGGGAGAGGTTGTAGGCGATGGTGGCCGCCACCAGCCAGGCGGCGTTGGCGGTGAACTTCCCGGACGGGAGGTGGGCCAGGGCGCTGTCCTTGAGGTCCGCGTTGACCTGCTCGATCACCGCGTGGGCACGGTGGGTCTTGTCCGCGGCCACCGTGCCCATGGTGGCCGCAGGCACGGTGGTGAAGAACGCGTGATGCCGCCAGGTCTCGAAGAGGGTGCCCTGCCCGTGGGCGGGGGCGTTGAGGTCGGGGATCCGGCGCACCACCAGCCGCCCGGCCACCTGCTCGGAGCGCTTGCGGGAGGTGAAGGCGGTGAAGTCGATCTCGGCGACCTCCGCCTTTGAGATCCAGGCGCCGGTGTCCTCGTCGTAGACGGCATCGGGGTACTCGATGCTCTCCCACGCATCATCGGCGATGGTGGTGATGGCGCGCTTGACGGCCGCGTCCATCCGCACCGTCACCGACACCCGGGCCCCGGCCCTCACGGCCGCGGCGACGGGTGCGTGGCCGTAGAAGGCCGAGTCCGCGCGCACCAGCACCGGTCCTGCGGTGCCGGTGCGGGCGAGGGTGGCCAGGGCCTCGGCGAGAAGCCGGTGCGCTCCGCGGGCGGAGCCGGCCGCGCCCTTGCGCAGCCGCTGGGCCACCACCACCGGGGCCGAGGCAGCGGTGGAGGCGGTGGCCAGCAGCGCGTTGAGGCCCCGGACTCCGGAGTACCCGTAGCCGGATCCCTGTTTCTGGTAGCCGTGGACTTCCACGATCGTGTCGTCCACATCCACGAACACGAATTCTTCCTCCGCGTCCCGGCGCTGCAGCAACGGCACTCGCCCGGCCAACCCGGCCAGCAGCCGGGAGGCGACCGCGTCGAGCTGGCGCACGTGCCCGAAAGTGAAGGCCCGCAGGAACGACCCCAGCGTGGAGGGCGCGTAGACGGCCTCGAACAGCTTGCTCATCGCGCTCTGGCGCAGCAGGGCCAGGTCGTCGATGCTGTCGGCCCCGGCGAGCATCCCGGCCACGAGCGAGGAAACCTTCAGCCCCGGGTTGGCGCCCTTGTCGGTGGGCACGCTCAACCGCTCATCGACCAGGTCGCGCAACCCGATCCCCTGGGCCAGGCGCATCACCGGCAGCAACCCGGCCGCCGACACGAGGTTGGGCTCGTCGAACGACGCGGACACGGCAGCAGGAGTGTGGGAAACTTGCATCTACGGGATGCCCTCTCATCACGGTGGAACAGAACTCTCGACAAGTCCTATTCTCCGTGGTCAGCAGGGCATTCCGACGTTAAAACGCCGATCCCTCCGCGACGCTGATCGGTGGATCGAGGCTTAGGCGGGCTGGGTCACCGGGGCGTGGCGCAGGCGGTAATCCTGGGCGGGGATCAGCTTCGGGATCCCGGTGGCGTCCTCGAGGATCCACAGCACCCCCAAGTGGGGTGCTGCCTGGCTCACGGTGCCGGCATGGCGCAGGTGGTTCTGGTCCCAGACCTCGATCCAATCACCGGGGTGGACCCGGGTCAGATCATGGGTCTGGTCATGGGCAGCTGTCATGGCGTTTCCTGTGTGAGTCGGGCGGTGCAGGGCATGGGCTGATCGAGTCGGGGGACGCCCATCCTGGTGTGGGAGGGCTCCTCAGGGGTGTTCCCCCAGGGGGCACCGGCGTCCTACCGGTAGAACCGGTTCCGCCCGGCAGGTGCCCCGGAGGCACCTGCCGGACGGAACCGGGGGTGCTCAGGCGCTGTAGTACTCGCGGCTGCCGGACTTGGCCAGCCCGCGGGACACCAGGTAACCGATGGTCAGGTAGGTGATGTACTCCATGGCCTGACGGGCGTCGAAGAGATCGGCGCCGTCCTCGGCCCCGCCGTCACCGACCAGGGTGGCGGTGACGACGATGGCCACCAGCACGCCCAGGTAGGCGATGAGCTCGGTGGTCTTGGTCGCGGTCTTGGTCTCGGTGGCCCGGCGTACCCCACCGTCGGCAGTGTGAGCAGCGGTGGTGGCGGTGTGGGAAGCAGTGGTCGTCAAAGGAGATCTCCTGAAAAAGCAAAAAGGGGGGGCCGGATTCGGCGGGGCACCGGAGGGCGGATCGCCGTCGGTGCAGTCAAGGGGAGGCGTGAGGGGCGCCGTGTGCTCGACGCCCTGCCTACACCGTAGACGTTACGTGTAGACTGACGGAAAAGCAAAGCCGCCTTATTAAGGGATCTTTATCACCATGCCTGCCCCCACCACGGACCCCGCCCACGACGTTGCTCCCCAGGGCGCGCCCGCCTCGACGCCCACGACGCGCCGGGCGCGGTTGAGCCGGGAGGTCGTGCTCACCACGGCCCTGGCCCTGGTGGACGCCGAGGGCCTCGATGCCTTGAGCATGCGCCGACTGGGGGCTGAGCTGGGGCGGGATCCCATGGGGTTGTACCGATATGCGAAGAACCGGGCGGATCTGCTGGACGGGATCACCGAGCTGGTGCTGGAGAAGCTGGTCATTCCCACCGACGGGGGCGACTGGCAACAGCAGCTGCGGGCCACCGCCCACGACTTCCGCCACCTGGCCCTCGCCCACCCGCACGTGGTGCCGCTGCTGGTGACCCGGCCGCTGTCCACCCCGCTGGGGCTGCGCCCGCTGGGCACGCTGCGGCCGCTGGAGAACATCCTGGCCCTGCTCATCGACGCCGGCTTCGCCCCAACTGATGCGCTGCACGTCTACCGGGCCTACTACGGGTTCCTCTACGGCCACATCCTCAACGAGCTCCAGGAGATCATCGTGGACCCGGAGGAGAACGAGACCCTGCTGCGCCTGGGCCTGCACCGCCTGCCCGCCCGCTCCTTCCCCCGACTGCGCGCCATGGCCCCGGTGCTGGCCGACTACGACGGGGCGGGCGAGTTGGACCAGGGCATCACCATCCTGCTCTCGGGCCTGGCCGCCCAGCTCCACCCCACCGGTGGATCCGAGGGTCGGCCGGGGCTCACCCATCAGCTCGATGCCTGACCCATGGCATCCAGGAGTTGTCTTGACCACCACCGCCTCCGCCTTTGACCACGCCACACCCCACCGGTCCCCCGCGCCCCTACGGACACCGGGCAGCCGTCTAGGCCCGACCGAGGACTTCCCGGAGGAGCAGACCGGTTTGGGCATGACCGAGCTGCAGGTGGTGCACTCCCGGGTTATCCGCCAGCTCGACCGCGGCTACCTCACTGATCCCACCGGCCCGTATTCGGCCACCACGGACCGGTGCCAGGACCTGCAGGCGGAACTCGACGCCCGCGACACCGCATGATTCCCACTTGAGCACTGACCGACAGGCACACCATGAACACCACCGACCCCACCCACACCACTGATTCGGCGGCCCGCCGGTTCGACTCGATCTGTCTGATCTTCAATCCGCACAGCACCGGGAACGCCCCGGAACTGGCCGCGAAGCTGCGCGACCAGCTGACCCAGGATCTGCCCTACAGCCCGGAGATCCGGATGCTCCCCACCGCCCACGCCGGCCACGCCGTGGACCTGGCGAAGGAGGCGGCCGGCACCCCGAACGCCCTGATCGTCTCGGTCAGCGGCGACGGGGGCTACAACGAGGTCGTCAACGGGGTGATGGGCGCCGGGGCCACCGACGCCGTGTGCGCGGTGCTCCCGGCCGGCAACGCCAACGACCACCACCGCACCACCGCCCGCCAGCCCCTGGCCCAGGCCATCGCCGAAGGCCAGGTACGACAGATGGATCTGCTGCACCTATCCACCGGGAACCACCCGGGTGCGCAAGCCCTCTACGCCCACTCCTACATCGGGTTCGGGCTGACCCCGGTGGTGGCCATCGACATGGAGAAGGGCAACAAAGGGGCCCTCAAGGAAATGGTGTCGGTGGTGCGGACCTTCGCGCAGTTCCGGCCCTTCCGCATCCAGCACGCCGACGGCACCCGCGAGAAGATCGACAGCTTGCTCTTCGCCAACATTCCCCAGATGGCCAAGTACGCCGTCTTGAGTGAGGCCCAACAGCGGCCGGCCGACGGGCGCTTCGAGGTGATCCTGTTCCCGCACACCGCCAAGTGGCGCGTGCTGCTCAAGGCCGCCCGTGCGGCCACCACCGGGCTGGGGGATCAGCCCAGTGTGGCCCGCTACGAGTTCACCGCGCTGAAGCCGATGCCCTACCAGCTCGACGGGGAGGTCCGCTCCGTCCCGGCGAACACCACGGTGCGCGTCGAATCCGCGCCCTCGGCCCTGGCCGTGATCGGCTGACCGATCGATCAACGGTCTGGTAGACCCTCCCGCTGCCCTGTGGGCGTGCACCGTGGAGATCCGGGGTGACAGTGCTGCCCCAGGCCCTGTTCCGTGTGCCGGTGCCTGGGGTGCAATAGGAGCAGGATCGATCGCCTGAGGCTCCAGCAGCCAGGTGCCGGGTGGTCGGTTCGCCGTGGAGGGGACAGCAGGTGGGCTCGGGCCAGGTCGTCAACCGCATCGGTGCTCTAGCCTCAGTCGTTGAGCCTGGTTGATTCTCTGTGGGCCCGAGAGACTGTGGCGAGGCCACGAAAGGGGGTGTGTGGTGCTTGATGTGGATCGTGATCTGCCGTGGACGGCGTTGCCTCCCGCACTCACCCCACTGCTGGCCGGGCATGTGCCCGCCTTCACGGAAGGGTTGTTGGCGGCGGTGCACCGGGACGTCCCGGTCTACGCCGCTTCGCTGGAGGGTCCGTTGCGGGGCGAGATCCAGCAGGGGGTCGAGTCCGCCCTGACCCGGTTCCTGGACCTGGCCGGCACCGCTCAACCGGCTCTGCGCGATGAGGACCGGCTGGTCTACGAGCTGCTCGGCCGGGCCGAGGTCCACCAGGGCCGGCCCATGGACGCCCTGTTCGCCGCCTACCGCTCCGCGGCCCGCACCACCTTGCGCTCGATGTCGGGGGTCGCCATGGAGTCCGGGGCCGAGGCCTCGGTGCTGATCGTTCTGGCGGAGTCGGTGTTCGCCTACATCGAGGAGCTCTCCGCCGCCAGCGCCCAGGGCTACGCCGCCGAGCAGTCCGAACGCGCCGGTGAGCAGGACCGGCTGCTGGACACGGTGGCGGAGATGCTGATCCGCGGCCACACCGAGGAGAACGCCGTACGCGCAGCCGTGCTCACGGCCGGGTGGACCCTACCCGATCGGGTCGTGGTGGTCACGCTCCCCACGGACCGGCGCCCCGGACTCAGAGCGCGCCTGGGGCCCCGGGCGCTGCTCACCTCCCGCCCCGGTGACATCATCGCGATCGTGCCCGAACCCGCCTCTCCGACAGCGCACCAAGAGCTGAGGCGCGCCCTAGCCGGGCGCAACGCGGTGGTCGGCCCCGGCCGCCCCTGGCAGTCCGCACCTGACTCTCTGCGCCTGGCCGTGATGGCCCGAGACCTGCTGCCGCACGACCCCGAGGCCGAGGGGCCGCTGTGGGTCACCGAGCACCTCGCCCAGTTGCTGCTGCTCAGTGACCGCGCCATGATCGAGGACCTCGCCGCCCAACGGCTGGCCCCGCTGGAACAGCTGCGCCCCGCCCAGCGGGAGCGCCTGGGGGCGACCCTGCTGTCCTGGCTCAAACACCACGGGCACCGCGCTGCGATGGCCGCCGAACTGGCTGTCCACGAACAAACGGTCGGTTACCGGGTCAACCAGCTGCGCGACGTGTTCGGGGAGACGCTCAACGACCCGCAGACCCGGTTCGAGCTCGAGCTCGTCCTGCGCGCCCTGCCCCACCAGGACCCCTCCTAGGCAACGACCGCCGCGGTGCCCGATCTCTCCTGACCGTGGCCCCGGATGACGATCATCACCGCAAAAACCCAGAGAACCCCAACCGCAACATCGCCCTCATGGAAAGGGGCCGGTAGAGGGCCTTATGTGAAGTAGGGCGTCAGCGGGTCTGCCTGTCGCTCGTCGGTGCTCCGGCCACCGCGAGGTCGTGCTGGTGCGTCAGGCGGCCCCGCCGGCGGCCTGCGGCGCCCCCGAGCCATGACCGTGCCCGCCGTCGCCGACGTGCTCCCGGGCCACGAAGTTCTCCAGGTCGAAGAGGTTCTCGGCCCGGCGCGCGACGTTCACCAGGGTGGTCATCGAGGCGACCTCCTCGACCTGCTCCTTCAGGAACCAGAGCATGAACTGCTCCCCCAGCGCGTCCCCCTCGGCCCGGGCGGCGGCGAACAGCGCCTTGATCTGCTCGGTGACCTCCTGCTCCTGGGACAGCGCCAGGGCCAGGGGCTCACGGACGTCGGTGAAGTCGTTGCGCACCTCCCCCACCCCGGGAATGGTCAGCGGCAGGTCCCGGTCCAGGATGTACTGGACGATCATCATGGCGTGGTTGCGCTCCTCCAGCGACTGCCGGTAGAAGTGCCGGGCCAACTGGGGAAGGTCCTGGCTGTCGAACCAGACCGCCACGGCGATGTACTGGTGGGAGGCGGCGAACTCGTTGCCGACCTGCTGGGTGAGCAGCGCGTTGAAGGTTCCGGCGGCCATCGGTTTTTCCTCGGGCTGGGGTGTGTCGGGTGCATCGACAGCGCTGGAGGCTGGCTTTCCTTGCTCCAACTGCCCCACCTTGGACCTGAAGATTTTGACCATGCCCCCACCCTAGTGAGCTGCGACCCCTGGCGGCATCATGTTCGCCCCTCGCCATCAAGGATGGGAGGATTCCGCCGCAGTGAGGCCGCTAAGGGCAGGTCAAGGGGGGCAGAGGCAAAAAGAAATCGCCACCCGGCTCCAGCCGGGTGGCGATGTCAGGTCGACGCCGGGGCGTTTCAGCCCCGCGCCGGTGATCTCACGAGGAGATCAGCGTGTTCTCACGCAAGCACGGTGATGTTCGCGGCCTGGGGGCCCTTGGGGCCGTCCTGGGTCTCGAACTCGACGCGCTGGTTCTCCTCGAGGGAGCGGAACCCGCCGGAGTTGATCGCGGAGAAGTGCGCGAACACGTCCTTGGAGCCGTCCTCGGGGGTGATGAAGCCGAAGCCCTTGTCGGCGTTGAACCACTTCACGGTGCCAGTAGTCATAATTGACCTGCTTTCTGGGAGACGGAGCGTCCCCGGCGATCGGGGTGCTCGGGCGTTGCGATGCCTGCCATAAACGTCTTCTCAGAACAACTGCTGCACCCGGTGTTCGGGCGAACTGCTTGAAATGCGAAAAACGAAACTTCAACAACTGGGTCCTACTGTACGCGGACCGGCCCGGATGCGCAGTGACGGCAGACACTCACAGCCACAATCATGATGCGGGCGTCCCACCACGACGACATGCCTGTTCCTGCGCCCACTAAGGAACCCCAACTGCAACATCGCCCTCGCAGGTCGTGTCCGGTAACCGGGCCATATGTAAAGCAGAGGGCGCCAAGATGCTGTTGCAGTGACTTCCTGGTTCCCGGATGACATTATGAGGGCCGGCCTGGCGGGTCTGACCGTCCGGACAAAGGCCGCTTCCGGGGCGGGGTCGTCGCGCCGCACCAAGCAGGATGGGTGCACCCGCTGATCGGCAGCCATGATCACTTTCTTAGGCGCGCCAGGGGGGCTTCATTGTGGGTGTGTAGGCGCTGCTCATCAGGATCTCGGCTGGGGGCTGTCGGTTCTGACAGGCATGGTTGAGTTCAGGGGCGAGCCGGGGCGCCCGGCCTGGATGTGCTTGCCGTGGTAGGAGATCTCGAGAGTGCGGATGGCGCAGCCCGCGGAAGTTGACGACCAAAGTCCCGGGGGTATTTGGCCTGGCAGTGGTTTGACGTCCCCGGAGTCTCTATAACTGTGGGAGTGCCGTATCTCACATGTTCGCCGGAGGGGGTGATGCAGTGACAGCACCTCAGGGCGCTCAGCCACCCTCGGGCTTGGTCAGTTTCTCGACGGCCCAGATTCCCGCCAGTCACCGCATCGAGTACTGGGAGTCCCACAACGCCAAGGCGCTCATCGGCCTGGACATCCGCACCATCGAGAACACCCCACTCGTGGCGGAGGAGGTCAACCTCTATTTCCCCGCCCTGCGGTTCGCGGGAGTGAGGGGTTCGTCCCAGATCGTGGAGCGGTCGGAACGGGTCATCGCTGAGCATCCGACCGGGGATGTGGCGATCTTCTTCGCCCTGAGCGGGGAGGCTTTTTTCTACCACTCCACGGGGATGATCCTGCTCCGCCCCGGCCAGGCGGTGCTCTACGACGCCGACCGGCCGTTCGTACGCGGGTTCTCCCGCGGCCTGCAGGAGCTGGTGCTTACCGTTCCGCATGAAGAGTATGTGCGCTTGACGCACGGAAAGCCTTTGAAGGAGCCGGTGGTGTTCGATTTCGCCACGGGCGGCGGGAACCCGGGGAGGGACCCGGCGGCTACGAGTTTGGCCTCGCTGATCAACTCCGCTCTGCGCCGGCCCCAGGAGGACCTGTACCGGGTGGAGCAGGAGGCCTTCGGGTTGGTGGAGCGGTTGTTGGCTCGGGCCACGGACACCGGAAGGGATTCGGCCTACCGGCGGGCGGTGCAGGAGATCGAGCACCGTTTCGGCGATCTCGCACTGGACCGCGCGCAGGTTGCAGCTGCCGCGGGGGTGAGCGAACGCCAGCTCTCCCGCCTGTTCGCCGCACAGAACAAGACGTTCGCCGATCATCTCCAGGCTCACCGGTTGCAGGCCGCAGAGGCCCTGCTGGTCTCCGAGCCGCGCACGACGGTCGCCGAGATCGCCCGCCGGTGCGGCTTCGCCTCACCCTCGCATTTCGCCCGTGTCTTCAAGGCTCGCACCGGGGTGAGCCCGCTGGAGCTCCAGCGGGCAACGGAAGCGTAGAACACGCGTTGATTCCCCCATCGTCTCAATACGACGGCCGGGGATATCACGATGGCCTGCACAGGACATCGCCTGTCCCGTGCAGGACAGCCTCTTCATGGTCGCTCTGTGATGCAGAACACTTCTGGGCATGACCGGATGGCACCGCTGTCCGGTGTACGACCCAGGAGGAGGACGCTTTCATGAGCGAGACCGCTGCAGCCGAGCAACAGTCACCGGCCATTGATGCCCGCCAGCTGCGCAAGGCTTTCGGCAAGTTCGCCACTGGGGTCACCGTGGTGACCTGCCGGACCCCGGACGGTACCCCGCACGGGGCGACCGTCAACGCCTTCACCGCCGTGTCCCTGGACCCGCCGCTGGCCCAGGTGACCCTGATCCGCGGGAACAAGGCCTCCCAGTACCTCGAGGACGCCCCGTTCGCGATCAACATCATGGCCGCCGATCAGCTGGCGACCTGCCTGCACTTCGCCGGCAAGCCCATGAAGGACGCCCCAGCCTGGCGTTCTGATGACGGTATTCCCGTGCTGTGCGGCAATGCGGCGACCATCGAGTGCAAGCCCTGGCGCATCTACGACGGCGGTGACCACCTCATCGTCATCGGCGAGGTCATCGATCTGCAGATCAACGAGGCCGACCCGCTGCTGTTCGTCTCGGGGAAGTTCCGTGAGGTCGGCGGCTTCTCCGGGGGCAGCCCGTGGGAGGCCTCCGGGGACAGCATGGCGATGGGCTGGTTCGAGGGCTCCACCTCGTTCCCGTCCTTCTGACTCCGCTGCTACTTCCGTTCCACACCGTTGACCCACGATCCATCCAGCACAGCATCACTGCATCGAAGGAGAGGACCCCATCATGACCGCCACCCCGGAGACCCGTCAGGGCGACATGTCCGAGCGCACCACCCCGGCCAACCCGTTGCTGCCGATGACCGGCGATGAGTACATCGAGTCCCTCAAGGACGGCCGGGAGATCTATCTGCACGGTGAACGCGTGGAAGACGTCACCACCCACCCCGCTTTCCGCAACTCGGTGCGCATGGTCGCCCGGATGTACGACGGCTTCCACGACCCGGCGACCTCGGACAAACTGCTGTCGGACACCGACACCGGTTCCGGGGGCAAGACCCACCCCTTCTTCAAGGTCCCGCACTCGGTGGAGGACCTCAAGGAGTCCCGGGTCGCGATCGAGACCTGGGCGCGGATGAGCTACGGCTGGTTCGGCCGCTCCCCCGACTACAAGGCCGCGTTCCTGGGCACCCTCGGGGCGATGCCGGAGTTCTACTCCCCCTACCAGGAGAACGCCCAGCGCTGGTACAAGGAGTCCCAGGAGAAGGTCCTGTACTGGAACCACGCGATCATCAACCCGCCCGTGGACCGGCACCTGCCCCCGGACCAGGTCGAGGACGTCTTCATGAAGGTGGAGAAGGAGACCGACAACGGGGTCATCGTCTCCGGGGCGAAGGTCGTGGCCACCGGCTCGGCGATCACCAACTTCAACTTCATCTCCCACTACGGGCTGCCGATCAAGAAGCCCGAGTACGCGATCATCTGCACCGTGCCCATGGACGCGCCGGGCATCAAATTGATCTCGCGGACCTCCTACGCCCAGAACGCCGCGGTCACCGGCACCCCGTTCGACTACCCGCTGTCCTCGCGGATGGACGAGAACGACGCGGTGTTCATCTTCGACAAGGTCCTGGTCCCGTGGGAGAACATCTTCGCCTACGGGGACCCGGACCAGATCAACGGGTTCATGCCCCAGACCGGGTTCATCCAGCGCTTCACCTACCAGGGTTGCATCCGCCTGGCCGTGAAACTGGACTTCATCGCCGGGCTGCTGCTCAAGGCCCTGGAGATCGCCGGCACCCAGGACTTCCGCGGGGTGCAGGCCCGCGCCGGGGAGGTCATCGGCTGGCGCAACATGTTCTGGGCCCTGGCCGATGCCATGATGCTCAACCCGGATGAAGGACCCAACGGGTCGGTGCTGCCCAAGATGGACTACGGGCTGGCCTACCGGATGTTCATGGCCCAGGGCTACCCCCGGATCAAGGAGATCATCGAACAAGACGTTGCCTCCGGGCTGATCTACCTGCCCTCCGGTGCCCTGGACTTCAAGAACGCGCAGATCCGCCCCTATCTGGACAAGTACGTGCGTGGCTCCAACGGCATCGAGGCCGTGGACCGGGTGAAGCTGATGAAGCTGCTGTGGGACGCGATCGGTTCCGAGTTCGGCGGCCGCCACGAGCTCTATGAGCGCAACTACTCCGGCAACCACGAGAACGTGCGGGTGGAGATGCTCATGAACGCCATGCACAACGGCACCACCGACACCATGCACGGCATGGTCGAGGACTGCATGGCCGAGTACGACCTCGACGGCTGGACCGTGCCCGATCTCTTCGACGGTTCCGACGTCAACGCCTACCTTCAGCGCGACCGCGACCGCGCCGCCGGCCACGGCAACGCCCTGCGCGACCGCTGAGTCCCGTCCCCCTTGCTCCCTGCGGCCCCGGGAATCCGTCTCCCCGGGGCCGCAGGGCACCACGTACCTGTCCGACGGTGCAGCCGTCGACCATTCCCATCTCCCCGACAACGAACCACCAGGAGTGTGAAGACCATGACGAACACCCAGACAGAAACCGGCGCGGCAACGCGCAAGGAGAACGAGGGCACCGCGGTCGAGGCCGGGTCCAAGGCCACCGAGCGGTTCACCGCCTCGGGCAAGCTGGCGAAGCTGGACGTGCCGAAGGAGCGGGTGTCCCTGCTGGCCGGTGCGGCGATCAAGGCGATCAACGACATCGCGGTCGAGCACGAGGTCACCTACGAGGAGTACAACGCGCTGAAGGCGTGGCTGATCAAGGTCGGCGCCGACGGGGAGTGGCCGCTGTTCCTGGACGTGTGGCTGGAGCACACCATCGTGGACGTCAACTCCAAGGAGCGCCCCGGTGCCGTCAGTGCCATCGAGGGCCCCTTCTACGTGCCGGGCGCCCCGGTGCTGGAGACCCCGGCGACGCTGCAGATGCGCTCCGACGAGCCGGGCACCCCGCTGCTGTTCAAGGGCCGGTTCACCGACACCGAGGGCAACCCGCTGCAGGGCGCCCAGGTGGAGATCTGGCACGCCGACGCCGACGGCTTCTACTCCCAGTACGCCCCGGAGCTGCCCGAGTGGCTGTTCCGCGGCACCGTGACGGCCGACGAGAACGGGTACTTCGAGATCAACACGATGCGCCCGGCCCCGTACCAGATCCCCACCGACGGGGCCTGCGGGCAGCTCATCAGTGCGGCCGGCTGGCACGCCTGGCGCCCGGCGCACATCCACATCAAGGTCTCCGCCCCCGGGTACCAGCTGGTCACCCAGCAGCTGTACTTCCCCGGCGACCCGCACAACGAGGACGACATCGCCTCGGCGGTCAAGCCCGAGCTGATGCTGGACCCGAAGCCGCGCACCGACGGCGGGGCGGGCGAGGAGGTCGTCTACGACTACGTCCTGGCCAAGGAGGGCCAGACCAAGTAAGGATTCTGTCTCCACGGATCCCTACCGCGTCGCCCTTCCAGCCGGGTTGCAGGTGTCCCCGTCAGCCGCGGCTGACGGGGACACTGCCGTACAGGCCACGTACCAACCGATCTCGCCGGCCCCTCCATCTGGCTGTTCTCTACTTCCTTCCTTTTGAAAGGACCAGTCCCATGTCCATGACCTTCACGCACGAGACCCTGGGCCAGCGGGTGCTGTTCGGCACCGGCCGGGCCGCCGAACACGTGGCCACGGAGATCGGCCGACTCGGGGCGTCCCGACCGATGGTCATCGCCGGGGCCTCCGAGCGGACCCTGGCCGAGACCGCCACGACCGGCACCACCACAGCGCTGTGGTGGGAAGAAGTGGTCCAGCACGTGCCGGTCGAGATCGCCGAGAAGACCCGTCGAGCGGCCACCGAGCGGTCGATCGACGTGATCGTCTCCGTCGGTGGGGGCTCGACCACCGGACTGGCCAAGGCCGTGGCATTGACCACCGGAATCCCGGTGATCGCGGTGCCCACCACCTACGCCGGGTCCGAGGCCACCAACGTCTGGGGACTCACCAAGGACCGCACCAAGACCACCGGGGTCGACGACCGCGTGCTGCCGGTGGCCGTGGTCTACGACGCGCAGCTGTCCAAGACGCTGCCGGTGGGACTGTCGGTGGCCTCCGGGCTCAACGGGCTGGCCCACTGTGTGGACTCGCTGTGGGCGCCGAAGGCCGATCCGATCAACCAGGCGATGGCCCTGGAAGGGGCCCGAGCCCTGAACCTGGCCCTGCGCGGGATCGTCGCCGACCCCAGCGACCTCGAAGCCCGGGAGCAGGCACTCTACGGCTGCTACCTGGCCGCGGTCGCCTTCGCCTCGGCCGGGTCCGGGCTACACCACAAGATCTGCCACGTCCTAGGTGGAACCTTCGACCTGCCCCACGCCCAGACCCACGCCACCGTGCTGCCCTACGTGCTGGCCTTCAACGCCCCGGCAGTCCCGGAGCTGGCAACCCGGCTGGCCACCGCCCTGGGCCGCCCCGTCACCGGGGACGGAGAGGACCCGGCCGTGGCGATGCTGCACGGCCTGCCCGTCGACGACAGCCACACCCCAGCCGCCACCGCCGTGACCGCCCTGCGCGAGCTCTACCGGACGGTGGACGCGCCGCCGAAACTGGCCGACTACGGCCTCACTGCTGAGAACATCCCCGAGGCGGCCGGACGGGTGCTAAAAGCAGCCCCCGCCTCAAACCCAGTGACCGTCACCGAGGAAAACATCACCGAATTGCTCACCGAGGCCCTCACCGGGGCAATGCCTACCACCGCACCACTGGCCCCTCGCTGACCACCGCCCCGCCACCAGAAGGGCTCCTCCAATGACCGAAACCACCACCGCCGTGTCCGCCGAGCAACAGGCAGCCGAGGAGGCCCTGACCGCGAAAGTTCTCGCCTCCTTCGCCAACACCACCGACCCCCGCCTCAAGCAGCTGATGCAGTCGCTCACCAAGCACCTGCACGCCTTCATCCGCGAGGTCCGCCTCACCGAAGCCGAGTGGGGGAAGGCCATCGAGTTCCTCACCCAGGTCGGACACATCACCGACGAGAGGCGCCAGGAGTTCATCCTGCTCTCCGACGTGCTCGGGGCCTCGATGCAGACCATCACCGTGAACAACCCCGTGGCCGGCAACGCCACCGAAGCCACCGTATTCGGCCCCTTCTTCCTCGAGACCGCCCCGGAAATCCCGATCGGCGGGGACCTCGCCGGCGGTGCGACCGGGCAACCGGCCTGGGTGGAGGGCACTGTGTGTGACCTCGAGGGCAACCCGGTCCCGAATGCGCGGATCGAGGTGTGGGAGGCCGACGAGGACGGCTTCTACGACGTCCAGTACGACGATGACCGCGTCGCCGGCCGCGCACACCTGTACTCGGACGAGAACGGGCACTATGCCTTCTGGGGCCTGACACCGACCCCGTACCCGATCCCGCACGACGGACCCGTCGGGGCGATGCTCGAAGCCACCGGACGCTCCCCCGTGCGGGCTGCGCACCTGCACTTCATGGTCACCGCTCCAGCCATGCGAACCCTGGTCACCCACATCTTCGTCGAGGGTGACCCACAGCTGGAGATCGGGGACTCCGTATTCGGAGTCAAGGACTCCCTGATCAAGCGCTTCGAGACCCAGTCCGCCGGCACCCCCACCCCGGACGGGCGCGACCTAAGCGGAACGGACTGGGCGCGGGCCCGCTTCGACATCGTCCTCGCCCCCCAGAACTGAGTGTTCCACCGGCCATGATGGGGTGCTCACCCCTGTCCGGGCGACTACGTGCCTGCTCCATGAGGACGGGGCAGGCGCCCTTCACCGTCAACAGCAGCCCGCAGTCACATGTGACGGACTGCTGTATCTGGACTCAGCCGGCCCCGCCTGGAGCGCCAGAGCACGCCACACCCCAGCGAACCGAGGAAAGCAGAGAACATGCCTATCGTCACCATCAACATGATCGCCGGTCGTGACCGAGCCGTCGTTCAGGAGTGCCTTCGTGAAGTCGCCAAGACGGTCGCCAGTACTCTCGACGCCCCGCTGAACTCCGTGCGTGTGCTGGTCAACGAGGTCGACCCGGAGCTGTGGACCGTGGGCACCACCCTCAAGAACGAGGAACGCACCGACAACCCCACCCCATAAGCGCGAACACGGACGGAACTGCCGCTCGGATAAGTGACGGTGGCGTCTCATGCGGCGAGGGGCACGGCCCCCACGGGGGCGTGGACCGTTGACTGAACCCCGCGTCGAGGGGACCGGGCAGTTCGGTCCCCTCGACGCGGGAGTCGGTCAGGCGTTGGCCGGTGCCGGCTCGCCGAGTTCCTCACCGGCGGTGGCCGGGGCTGGGGCGAACACCTCGGGGCGGTCCAGGATGCGGCCCAGTACGCGCACGAGTTCCCGCTCCGGGTCCTCGGCCACCGACATCGACCGCCACGCGATGTGCTTGTCCGGGCGAACCAAGATCGCACCGTCCTCTTCGACCTCGCGCTGGCGCATCCAGTCGCCGTAGAGATCCTGGACCGCGCAACCGTCACCGACGACCACGGCCTCCAGCGCCACGCCGAGTTCTGCGGCCACGGTCTGCGCAGCGTCGGCCCATGCCTGCCCCGTGATGCCGGTGAACAGGGTGAACTGCGTGCCCTTGGCGATGTCGTGGGTGGAGAACTTCTCCTTCTCGTCACCGAGCCAGGCGTGCGGCAGGCGCAGGCCGGGGAAGGTGGACTTCTGGTGGTGCAGCATCGGGTCCTGGGTGGGCTCGGGGCGCTGCGCTCCGTCGGTCATGGTGGCGTCCGAGGCGTAGAAGTGGCCGATCTCGGTGCCCTGGGCGTTGAACTCGTAGTCCTTGAAGTCCAAGGCGTCTCGGAGCCGCTCACGGCGGGCCGCGCCCTCGGGGGAGTTCTCGTAGCGCAACTGCAGCTTCTCGGTGAACTCGTCGTCGTCCTTCGCCTCGGCCACACCGAGGGCCTCGAAGATCGGGGTGTAGTCGCGGGAGGACTGGTTAGCGCGGTTCACGATCTGCTGGGCGATCGGGGCGCGCTCGGCCGAGTAGGTCTCCAGCAGCTCAGGCCCGGCGTTCCACTTGAGCACGGCCGCGATCTTCCACGCCAGGTTGTAGGCGTCCTGGATGGAGGTGTTGGAGCCCAACCCGTGGCTCGGCGGGTGCTTGTGGATGGCGTCCCCGGCGCAGAACACGCGGCCCTTCTGCAGGTGTGTGGCCCACTGCTCGTTGTTACCCCACAGGGAGTAACCGGTGATCTCGACCTCGAGGTCGGGGATGCCCACGAGGTTGCGCACGATCCGAACCGCCTCCTCTTCGTCGAGCTCGGGGGCGGGGCCGTTGATGTCGTAGCCCCAGACGGTCAGCCACTCGTTCCAGGGCCGGACCATGCGGATCAGCCCGGCACCGATGCCACCGATGTTGGACCCGGGGTGGAAGACCCAGTAGAGGATCGAGGGGCGGTGGGCGACGTATTGGGACAGGTCCGCCTTGAAGGTGATGTTCATGGACCCGGCGATGTCCATCTCGCCCTCCATGGGCAGCTCGATGTCCGCGGCAACCTTGGAACGGGCCCCGTCGGCGCCGATGAGGTACTTGGCGCGGATGGTGTACTCGTGGCCCGAGAGGCGGTTGAGGACACGCACGCTCACCCCGTCCTCGTCCTGGACATGGGAGACGTACTCGGTGGAGAACTGGGTCTGCGTGCCGCGCTTGGTGGCGTTCTCCACGAGGATCGGCTCGAGCATGGTCTGCGGAATGTCACACGGCATCGCGGGGGAAGCCAGCTCGTAATCGGCGCGCCGGTCCGGGCGGGTGCCCCAGGTGGGGCGGCGGCCGATCTCCCGGCCGGCCACGGACTCGCAGTAGACGGTGTCGCCCATCATCTCGTGCGGGGAGGCCTCGCGCAGGACCTGGTCCTCGATCCCGGCATCGCGCAGCACCTCCATGGTGCGCTGGTTGGTGATGTGCGCCCGGGGGGTGTTGGCCGTCCACCGGTACTTGGTGATCATGATGTTCGGGATCCCGTGGGTGGACAGGAACAACGCGGCCGAAGAGCCCGCCGGGCCGGAGCCGACGATCAGCACATCAGTCTCGACCACCTGGCCCGTGGGGCGGGCCGTGGCCTTGATTCCGTCATCGAGAGCAGGCATGGGAACCTCCTGGGTCGCGCACCGGGTGACGCTTGATGGGTGCTCGGTGGGTGTTCCTCAAAGTGTTGCGCGTCACACTCTCCGCTCCGAGGGCTTGTCCCGCAACGTCACGGTGTGGTCCCGCAGGATCAAAGGAGACGCGCCTGGCCCCTCCCCGAGGCCGACGACGCCATTAACACCGCGGGATCACTCAGGCGGTGCCGGCCCTGCGCAGCTCGGAGGGAGTCACACCCGTATGGGCCTTGAATGCCCGGGAGAAGTGCGCCTGGGAGGAGAAGCCGCAGCGGGCGGCGATTTCGCTGATTGGTGTGGCGGCCTCGGTGTTCGAGACGAGCAACGCCTCTGCGGCCTGGAGCCGGTGGGCGAGCAATCGCTCGGCAAATGACTCGTCGTGAGCGGCGAACAGCCGTGTCAGCTGGCGCTCACTGACGCCCACCGCACTGGCGACGTCCGCGCGGGAGAGTCCCGGGCTGTTGAAGCGGCGCTCGATCACATCGCGGGCCAACCGGTACGCGGAGCTTGTGCCCCGGGCCCGGGCGAGCAGCTGCTCCACGAGGCCGAAGGCTTCCTGCTCCACCTGTTGCGGATCCAGCTCCCGCCGGTCGAGGGCGGAGTTGATCAAGGAGGCCAGGCCCGCCGCGGCCGGGTCCAGCCCAGTCGGAGACGAGAACTCGAAAATCACCGGCTCCTTCAGCGACGCCCCGTGAGACAACCGGATGTACTCCTCACGCGGGATCGTCAACACCAGCTCCCGGAGCCCTGCGGCGAAGCCGCGCAGGAACGGCCGGTCGGCGTCGTAGAGCACGGCCTGCCCGGGCTTGAGCAGGATCATCCCGGTGGGATGGTAGAAGAACGCTTCCCCGCCGAGGGCGAAGAACATGGCGACATCACCGGTAGGGTGCTCGGCGATGAACTGCTCGGAGCGCTCCACCACCTGCGAGGAGCCTTTGACCCGTGCGAAGCGCATCGCCGGGAAGTGCAGGTTGACCTCTTCTGCCACCAACGGGGTGTTCTCGATGGTGCGGATATCCAGACCGATGAGCGCCTTGGCGTTGTGGGACTCCCAGTGCTCCACCCGGTGGCCCACCGGGATGCGCGCCGTGGAAAACCTCAGCACCTTGGGCGCGTCCGGGCTCTCGCTAGGGTCGAGCACGGCACCTCCCCCCAGTGCCAGAGCGGCATTGTGCCGATCCTAGATAAGTCATACGAACAGGTCTCAGTGGTCATAGGCGGCCAAGGGCCGCAACGTGGTGTCGACGACCTCCCGGTGAGCGATCCTCCGTGGCCGGCCCTACCGGTCGACATCGATCCCGCATACCCCTCACGGGCCTTCCCGCCGATGACCGTCCTGCGGGTGGTCCCATCTTCTCCGTGATCACGGTGCTGGAGCTACCTCGGGAGGCCAGGAGCACGACCCGCCCCGCCGCGCTGGCCCGGAACGAACGGAGCTCATCAGCCGTACCAGCTCCCCTCGGTCGCCTTCGCGCAACAGCAGCGGACCAGCACGATGACTTGCCATGACCCATAATCCCACCCCAAGTACCGTTTAACTACCTCAACCACGGGTCCGCAGTTCCATGGAGACGGCCTTGGCGGACTCTTGAGCGACCCTCACCGCGGCCATCCAGCATCAGGGCAAATCAGGTGGCTGATATGGGCAGTTCCCGGATACGCCGATAGAGGGTGGCTCGAGACATGCCCAGATCGCGGGCGACCTGGGTCGCTGGCTCCCCGCCCTCGATCAACCGGAGGGCGTTGCGGATCTGGGAGTCGGTGAAGGTTTGGCGCCGCCCACCGAGGTCCTTGCCGGCCGCCCGACGCTTGGCCACCGAGTCGGTGATGCGTTCGCGTTTGATCTCGAGCTCCATCTGGGCCAGGGCGGCCATGACGGTGAAGACCATGGACCCCATCGGGGTGGCGGTGTCGACGTCTCCCCCACCCAAGTTCAGTACGCGCAAGCCGGCGTCTCTGCCCCGTAGCGCCTCGGCGAAAGCCAGCATGTTCTGCGTCGACCGGCCCAACCGGTCCAGCGTGGTGATCACCAAGGTATCGCCATGTTCCAGGGCCGCCACCGCCTTGTCGAACTTCGGACGCGAAGGACGGCCTCCAGACACTCCATGATCGATGTAGAGGTCATCGCGTCGCACACCCGCATGCAGTAGGTCGGACACCTGGCGATCTGCGTCCTGCTGCCGCGTTGACACCCTGGCGTACCCGATCAGCTTCCCCATGTCCACCCCATCTGTCTCGCAACTGACGTTGAGTATCCAATTCTAGGGGTACGGATAAAGCACAAGGATGCGAGACAGGCCGAACCGCGGAAACATGCGGGCGCAAATTTTCCGGATGAGACGTCTCGCATCCCTTGGATTGAGAGAAGGGGACTGGTGCACTGCTAGGTCAACCTGCCACCTGTCGCTGCGACAGTCCCAACCGTGGGGCAGGTCAGAGCCAACCAAAGTCGGGGCAGTCCCATGTGGCTATAGGCTGTGGCATACCGCCATCCAGTCGGAAACGTCAGTAGTGTCCAAAACGGACGTAACCGCTAGATCCCAGCGTGTCGCCTGTAGCCACCCGTCGACGTTGGACAACCTCAGGCCATTGCATCCCGACACGGTCAACCGCACACATGACGGCCATGGCGACGGTTTGCCCCTCCCCCACCGCCGCAGCCGACCGCGGACATTCCCTGACGACGGGCGATCAGTCGATCAAAATCGGAGAACTAACACGTGTCGGAGTCGATCCAGCACTCTCTCGCCAAGATGCTGTCAGACCTGACCACCGCGACCAGCGCCAAGGAGACGTTCGAGGAGGTCGAAGCCCTCCTGGATCGCGACGAGTACCTCGGCCACGCCCTGAGTACGACGACGAGGGCATGTTCGACTGCGCCAGCCCGGGCCGCGTCCATTACGCCTCCCGGGACGGTCAACTGCGAGTCGCCGTCGAGTCCCTCGGTGCGGACCAGTTTGCCGTCAAGATGTTCAACGACGAGACCGGGCCCCGCTTTATGGAAACCTAGGGTGCCGCTGAGGCAGAGCGCCTTGCCGGCGACCTGGCCGGATTCTAGGGCCTTGACCGAGATTGACAGCCGTACCGCATTACGTTGTTGGGTCTAACCGGTTCACCATGTCCAACAAGTGCCGCTGTTGCATTGCGTCAGCTGTCTGATCGATGAAACTCGAACTCGATAGCGGCTGGCGACGGACTCTTGTTGTGTTGTGCGGTCTTGTCATGTTGCACATGTGGCACAAGTTCGATGTAAGAAGCAACGACGCCATGACCCGTCAAGGCTCACCGGCATAGCCAGCTTATTGTTGCGTCGTGCATGTTTATCTCGTTCTACTTGTTTCACATGTTCGATAAGTTTAACCGCCCAATGGATCCCCTGGCGTGTGTTGGCGCCACAGGGTCCCTTGTTGTGTTGCCCATGCTTGCCTTGTTCTACCCATAGGTCTTGCAGAGACTTCTATTGCTGATAGGTGTCGAAGTGGACCGGGCGGCGTCGGCCGCGTCATTGCATAACGCATGGTGCAGAGTCTGCATGTAGTGCCAAGTTCAACGAGTCTCACACGCTCGACCACGTGAGTCGGTCCAACCCACGCTCCATGCCGGGGTGCCATCAGGTGCTAGCCCGATAGCGCCGGTTCCACATGCTGAACCTGCATAACGTGACAAGCGTTTCTGATCCAGGTACGCCCCACGCTCCGCTCGTCGCTGGCTGCGGCTGGCACCGAGCAAGGGATAAATATTGTTGTGTTCACTACGTTGAACGTGTTTGACCTGTTGAAGCGTGTAACCGGTTAGGGTGATGGACGACAGCCTTCCCCAAGTCACCGGCCGTACACCCGGCCGAGAGGGACATCCACGATGATCTACACCGTCGCCTTCCCCAAGGGCGGAACGACCAAGACCACCACCGCGGCCGAACTGATCTGGACACTGGCCCAGCGAGGCCGGCGAGTCCTAGCCGTCGACCTGGACATGCAGGGCACGCTGACGCAGCGCCTGGGCTTCACCGATGCCACGGAGTTCAACGGCACAGCCGCAGATGTGCTGACCGCCAGGATGACCATCGAAGAGGCTGCGACCGAGGCGCCTGACATCGAGGGCGTCGAGGTGCTGGTCGGCCAGCACGACCTGTCTCTGGTCGATGTGAACAGTGTTGACGACCTCATCACCTCGCTACGGGACCTCCTGCCAGACGTGGCCGATCGCTACGACGACGTCGTGATTGACACCCCGCCGGCCATGAGCGACCTCAGCATTACCGGAATGGCAGCGGCGGAGTACCTCATCGCCCCTGTGGTGTGCGACGTGGAGGCGTACACGCAGGTCGACTACTTCGAGTCGGTGATCGAGAAGCGGCTGGCGCCGCGGATCAACAGGGGGCTGAAGATCGGCGCGATCATCCCCACGCGCTACGACGGCCGCCGTCTGCTGGACCGTGAGCTCGTGCTGACGCTGCGCGAGGAGTACGGGGAGTCCACGAAGGTCACTGATCCGATCCGTGAGGGCATCGCAGCTCGTGATGCGACACGCTCGGCCATGCCGGTGGGCCAGTACGATCCCAAGTCGAATCCGGCTAAGGACTACGCAAGGGTGTTCGGCTCCCTGATTGGGGAGGCGTGACGATGCCGACCAAGCGCGTGAACAAGCTGGTGGGCAAGAAGACCCGCAACCAGGTGCGCGACGAAGCCCTGGAGCAGCAGCACCTGCGTGACGAGCAGCTTTTGGATGCCAGAGCCAACCAGCGCAGCAGCACCGCCGGCTCCGACGAGTCGGCCGACATCACGGTCTTCGAGCAGGCTGCCGAGACGCTGGCGAACGAGACCGCGCCGACGCCCGGACCCGTCACCTTGCCGGTGGGGGAGGGGACTCTGGTGCCGGCAGTGACCGCCGAGCCGGTGGGGGAAGGCTCCGATGAGGTGATGGGGGAGTGGCCGGTGGCCGAGATCTTGAAGCCGCGGTCCAACGGGCAGACCCTCGACGACGCGCAGCAGCACGCCGAGCAGCCGGCGCTCGAGGACGAGGTCCCAGCTCAGGTGCCGGCCGGAGAGACCAGGCGACCGGAGCTTGCTACTCGAGAGAAGACCGAAAATGTGGTGCCGACCGCGGAGCCGATGGGGGAGGGGAGTGCCATGTCAGCACCCGCTATCCATCCGAGCGGGCTCGCCGTCGCAGACTCCGAGGCTGTCAGGGGCCTCGAGCGGTACTCGCATCCCTTGGCGGGCCCGCGGGCCACCACCGTCCCGATCGGAGTCTCGTTCTCACGCACCTCCCTGGACCACGCTAAGCGGGCGTATTCCTCCGACAAGCACCGGATCCCCGGCGGCGGGCCGACGTCCTTCGTCCGCTGGTTGCAGCGGGCGGTGCATCAGCACCTGGCCCTGAGCCCGGAGGAGCGGGAGACGGCGCTGCAGTCCGCTCCGCCGCCGGATGACGGCGGAAGGAAGATCTCCTACAACGTCGTGCTGCCCTACGACCTCCACCACCAGCTGATGGCCGAGCTTGACCGAGCCGAGATGGAGGGCTGGCAGGTAAACAAGTCGGCGTTCGTCCGCGAGGCGGTAGCCGTAGCGATCGGCCAGGCCCTGATCCGGGCGAACGTCACCCAGTTCCCGCCGCTGAAGGGCAAACTCAAGCACGCCCGCTGACCGGCGCATGGTTGACTGGGTGCATAAGTTCAACATGTGGAACAGGTACAACAAGTAGAACACAACAATGCTCCCACGCAGGCCGACGGCCTGTCCCCTATGGAGACGGCGGGCCGTCGGTCGTCGTGGTGGACGGTCAGGAATCACTTGGGAAGTGCTGGATCGCCAGTGGCATCTTGGCCTTTGCGAGATGCTGGCCGACCTCGTATAGCTCGTCCCAGTCATAGTGCAGCTCGGTGGCGTGTAGCACCAGGTCGCGCCGGGCGGCCACCAGCGAACTGGTGAGCTCGGTGTCAGCGATGATGCCGCAGACCTCGACGAAGGTGCGGTGGGCGTCGAGCTGGATGAAGTAGTTCTCGAAGGTGGACGGGTGGAGGTCGACGTCGCGCTCGATGGCGGACGACTCACCCATCAGCACGACGTCTTCGCACCAGCGGTGGACGTCGGCGGCGGTGGGCAGGGTGTGACGGTAGTGGGGGAGGGGTCATTTGCTGAGTACTCATGCCACCCACGTGTGTGACCACACATCCAGCGCACGTACTGCCCCGGGCCGGGCGACCAGGGCCTGGACAACGAGCACCGGGTCGGAGGCGTAGAGCCCGGCGTTGAGGAGCCCGTTGAGCTCGATCACCACCCGGCGGCCGTTCTCGGCGATGTCCAGGTCGATGACGCAGTCGGCCCATCTCCGAATTCTCGCCGGCCAGATCCGCGGCCACCGGCTGACTCGAAGAGCTAACCTGCCACCACCTGGGACACGCCAACGTTGACTGGGAAATTTGGAAACTCATGCAGCGTGTTTCTGGAAACGATGTCGTTCGACTGACATACTTCCAACCATGACGACTATGCCTCGTACGCGCAGTCCCCGTGGCGGCCGCCCGTCCAAGGGCGAGCGACAGAAGGTATCTGCGAACCTTCCCATTGACCGGTACAACCAGTTTTGGGACATCGTGGAGTCCCGTGGCACTACCGCCAATGACCTGGCAGTCGAAATTATTACCGACTGGTTGGACCGTACGGCCATGTCGTCAACGAAGCCCGAGCAGCAGACGATCAATCTGGAGGAACGACGTATCGCCTGATCCCATGACTGCATGAGAAAGGACCCGCCTTCCCAGACGGGTCCCTCTCAAAACAATTCTCGAAGCCGACCACCTGAGTCGCCAAACCTGTTGGTCTGCTTCGCATATAGCACCGGAGTGATTTCTTGCCCTATCACACCGGGGGTGCGTTACGTCCAGATTAGCACCCTGGGCCCCTGACGCCATACCCCCATGCCCAGACGAAGTCCTTGATCTGCTAGGAATCTTGCCTCCGAGGCAGGAGACGAGCCCGGCCAGCAGATGGATCACGCACCACCGCCTGACCTATTTCAGGGCCGGGTACACCAAGCACCAGGCTTTGCCGAACAACGGTCAGTCCGTGGTCGAGTTCCCCTATGTCCAGATCAACCCGGCCGACAACATCAACTTTCTGGTGGTCGACGTGGACCGTTGCGACGCGCTCATGCTGCTGATGCATCCCGCCGTGCCACCGGCCACCTGGATCATCCACAAGCCCGAGTCTGGTCATGCTCAGGCAGGCTGGGCGATCGACCCGGTCTTCGTCGGTCGTGGTCACCGTCCCGGCCCGAAGCAGTACGCCGACTCGGTATTACGTTCCCTAACTCGGTTGGTCTACGGCGACGAGAACTTCACCCGATTCCTGGTTCAGAATCCATCTGCCCGCAACCCGGTGGGGAAGGTCTACTGGGGGAACAGGGCCACTCCGTGGCATCTGGGGGAGTTGATGGACCACATGAAGTCCTACGTCGATCCGTTTCACGACGAGATCCTCGACGGACCAGCCGTCTCGGCATGGCAACCCACTCCGGACAGAGCCAAGCAGTCGCGAGTAGTGCAGCAGGCGATTGCCAACACCTCTGGGCGCAACTGCTCTCTGTTCCGTAAGACCCTGCGGTGGCTCTGGACCCGGTGGCTCGGGGAGGAGCGCGAGCCACACGAACCTGATGCGCTGGCGTATGCCCGAACGCTCAATCGAGACCTCGAGCACCCGTTGCCAGACAAGGAAGTCCGGGCGCTGTCTGCCTCCGCGTGCCGTCAGGCACGCAAGGGCAACGGCCGACCGCGTACGTCTAGCCATGGAGGCAAAAAAAACCAGTTCCTATCACGGAAGGGCCGGGTAGGGGGCAAAGCCACCTCGGAGGCGAAGGCTGAGGCAGCGGCAGCCAACGCGGCGACTGGCCGCACCGTGCGCTCTGCAATGACCGATGCGAAAGCGCTGAAGGCCCAAGCCCTGCACCTGGCGGGGGAATCGAAGCAGGCGATCGCCGAGCTGATGCGAGCCTCCGTCAAGACGGTAGGTCGTTGGTTAGCTCGGGCGGTGGAGGGTGCCGAGACCATCACACCACCTGTAGCTTCAAGAATGTCCAGGCAGGAGCAGCCCGGCGCTTTGCCATCTGACCAGTCGGAAAGCGCCGAATGGGGGCACTCTGCATCGATTCCTGCGGACACCGGTGCAGTCCCTGACCCTGAGTCTGCCGAAACGCCAGCTGAACCAACGCTGCGCATGGACGAAGGCGCCATTTATCGCAGCCCAGAAGTCCTGCCTCCTATCCGACCTTCAGAGCCGCGTGTCTGGGCCACTCTTCAGCGCGCAATCGGTCGACCTCCGCGAGCCCGACCTCATTGACGCGCTTGAGAGTGGTGAGGTCGGTTTCATGTAGAGCCGGATATGTCCGTCTGATGAGGAGTCACTTCAGTCTTGCGTAGACCATGCCGGTGACAGGCTCTGTGTTTCAAGGCTGGCTCAGCGGTTCTTCGACGGAGACCGCACCGCACCAGTGGGGAGAGGGACAGCATCCACGGCCGCCTCGTGATGGGCGCTCCGGGGCAGAGCGCGGCTGGCAGGCCCGGGGTCCTCCAGGTGGCGGTACCAGGTGTTGCCATAGATCAGCGGCGGTGGTGGGACCGACTCCGGGTCGGGGCGGGCCGGTCGGTGGAGTGGTCTCCGGCTTCCAGGAGGTGTTCGGCGCCGGCGAGAAGGGTGGCGGCGATCAGCAGGACACCGCCGTCGTTGCCCAGCAGCAGGTCCGAGTCCACGGCGATGGCCGAGCGCCTGGCCGCCAAATCGTTGATGACCCCGAGGGCGAACCCGGTTGCCGTGACTGTTGTCGGGGCGGTCTCGACCCGTTCCACGGCGGTGACCTCCACCTCGGGCAGCTCGTGGCCGCTGAGTCGGTAGTCGAGCAGGACCTGCTGGCCCAGGCTCAGCAGTGCTGGCACCAGGGCGGCAGGGGTGATTTTCACGTCCTCGGGTAGGGCCACGATTACCCGGGCGGTGGTGCCGGCGGTGGTCTTCCGCAGCTGGGCAGCCACGGCGAAGGAGCCCACGACCGGGACCTCGCCCAGCACAGCATTGGGCGTGCTGGCAGCACTCATGGGAACTCCATGGGGGAGGGGATGCGAACGGACCCAGGCTCTCACAGTGTCGCCTCGAGAAACCGGGGCGCGGTGGTCACCGGGCCCCCATTTCGTCGTGCGCGCGGACTGTTACGGTCGCTCCAGCAAGTATCGAAAGCGATCGTCACCTCATCTGAGGAGGGTGACGATCACGCTCATCGATCACCGCCGAGTGTACTGGGGGGGGGTCGGGTGAGGAGGCCAGGCGTGCATCTGATAAGCCTCCCTTGGACGGGGCTTTCGCTAGAGCTGGGGAACGCATTGGCCGGCGCCGAGCTTGGCCAGTCCGGCCCGGTCGCCGGCGGTGAGGGCGGTGTTGTGCTCAGTGCTCACCCCGTGCATCAGGTGGGTGGGGTCCTCGACGTGGCCCAGGCCGAGCACGTGACCGAGTTCGTGCATGATGACGGCCCGGACAATCTCGGCTCCTGCAGGGTGCTGAAGTGTCTCTTGCAGGTCGGGGGCGTCGAGGGTCATGAGACCGGTGACGTAGGCGTGCGGGCTGTTGCCGACCTGCAGGGAGGTGCTGCCGCCCAGGCCGACGACCTCGCCGGCCAGGTCCGGGTATTCCGTCGGGGTGGACCAGGTGATGAGCACGGGCGCCCAGCGTTCACCGTAGCGCTCGGGCTGGTAGGGCTCCCGGTCCTGCCGGGGTGCCTCTGTGGTGGGGCCGTCGTCGAGGAACTGCAACCCAGTGGCCGCCGAAATCTCCGCGATGGCTTGTTCGAGCAGTTGCTGTCCACCGGCGGGGGCGCCATCGGGGCGCACGACATAGCGGATCGGGCGGCACGGATCGTAGGCGACGACCTGGTCCCCGGGGCTCTGGGTGGCCAGCAGGCTGTACCCACCGGTGTCGGGCACAACCGGGGGCCTCCCGAGGGGGTGGGCGGCTGAGTCCACCCCGGCCGGGGGGCCGTAGGCGTTGTCGGCGTCCGCCGGCACCGGGATGCGCCCATCCGTGGAATGCCCTGGGACGTCGAGATCGGCAGGTCCCACGATGACGTCCCCCTCGGGCACGGGATGGACGGTGGTGATGTCGATCGGCGGTTCATGTGCGGCCTGCTCCGCGGGCCCGGAGGCGGGGCCGGGATCCTGTGGTGGCGGGGATGGTAGTGCCGGGGTGGAGGAGGCGCTGATCAGTCGCTCCTGGACATGGGGCAGCACGAGGTATCCACCGATCGCCGGTACTCCCACGACGAGCGTGAGCACCAGAAGGGTCATTCCCCATGAGTTCCGGCGGGGACTACGGTCCGACACTGGAGGCTCCCAGCGGCGCCAGTCCGAGACCGGCGTCTCCCGGTTCATGGTCCGGTCGGCCCGACGGCGGCGCCGACGTTGGCCGGCCGCAGCAGACCCGTTTTGTCGGCTCAGGGCCTCATCGATCACCCACTGTGGGGTGCGCCCGGAGGGGGACTTGGGCAACGGCGGCAGGGGGTCGGGCAGGCCACGGTGGGGGGTCATGGGTGGTGTTTCCTGTGCTCGGTGGGGGAGGGGAAACCATCCAGCCGGTCGTCCCTGTGTGCTACTCGTCTTCGTGGCCGTTACTGATCACAACGCCACCGTCCTGCGCCCGCCAGTGCCACGGCCTCAGGAGACGGAGATGACTTTGCCGGTCTTGGACTTCGATGCGATGGAGGACGACAGTCAAAGAAATACCACTTGGTAGCATCTGCAAATTACTAGGGTGTCCGATCTTTACCGTGTTGCTGGTTCGCACGGGCATCAGCCCACGTCACGGATCCTCCCCAGCACGGCGACGCCTGACATGTGTGATGTACGTCGTTGATCTCCGGAAGAGTTGAGCGGGTACCTGTCCTGTGCCAAAGGGACGAGGGGTCAACGCGTTCGGCCCTGTAGAGGCGGGTAGTCCCCGGCGACCTGGCACGAAGTCATGTCCTCCGGCCCCGGTGCCCGGCAATCTGGTCTTGCTGGTCTTGCCGGCCGATGAGCCCGCACGGCCCTTCGGGATGACCTAGCTCAAAGGAACGCCCATGAGCGTCGATGCGTGCGGCGGCTCCTACTTGCTGAGGCAGCTCATGGTGGCGAGGACTCATGGGGCTATCGCACACCTACCCGTGCGGTGGTGGACATGTCCCCTTTCAGGGGGACTGCAAGCAGCCCTCACGGCGTCCACGGAGCAGGAATCCACAACACTGACGCCTGGGTCGGGTGCAAGAAGGCCTAGATTTACGGGTTCCATAGCACTGCGACGACCGGAAAGTCGTGGTGTCCCCACAAGAGTCGATCCCAGTCCATAGGATCCAGATACATCCATTTGCTTTCGTTCAAAGGGGACACCATGAAGAAGATCACCGCAGGGATGGCCGTGCTGGCCGCCGCCGGGTTCACCGGCCTGTCGATGGTTCCGGCCGCAGCGGCCCCGATCGTTTTCGACAACTGCACGCAGGCGGCCCAGTACGGCGTCTACAACATTCCGGCCGGTTCCCCCGGGTACGGCACGCACCTGGACCAACCCGTCGACGGTGTCGGGTGTGAGAAGGACGGCGCTGTCTACAACGCCGCCCTGGTGCCCGATGACGGTGTCTCCGTTCCCCCGGTCACTCCGGTTGCTGAGACCCCGACGGATGTCGCTGGTTTCGACAACTGCGCTGAGGCTCGTGCCGCGGGCCGGGTGAACATCCCGGTCGGGGACCCGGCTTATGCTCCGCACCTGGATCGTGACCTCGATGGCATCGCCTGTGAGCAGGGCGGCGACGACGAGGCCGACAGTGGCACGGACGTCATCGTGGACTACGTGCCAGAGTCCTGGGGCAACGGCCAGTACAACCAGGTCGGTCAGGTCCCCGTGGGTGGGGCTGAGACCGGTGTCGCCGTGGAGTCCGAGAACACCGTGTCCGGCCTGGCCGTGGCCGGTGGTCTGACCCTGCTGGCCGCCGCCGGTGCGAGCATCGTGGCCCGCCGCCGCGCTGCCCAGGTCTGAGCCTGATAGCTACACCGATTCTGACCGGACGGAATCCTTCTCCGTGATGAGTGCTGCCCGTGAGCGCCGCACCGGCCTTCTGGCCGGTGCGGCGCTCACGCTGCTGTTGGTCAGCGGCTGCGCCGACACCGGTTCTGCCAGCACCCAGCCGCCGGCAACGACATCGTCGGCAACAGCTGATCCCGTGCCCTCGAGGACCGCCACCTCACCGTCCACGGCACCGGCACCGTCCGCCTCTGCCACGCCGTCGCCTTCTGCGACGCCCAAAGCCGACGACGAAGCCCCTCCGGTGTCCGTGCGCATCCCCGCCACAGGCACCGACTCGCCCCTGCTGCACCTGGGGTTGCGGGCCGATGGGAGCCTGGAAGTGCCGCCGGGGGAGCCGGGTTCACCGGCGGCCTGGTACAACCAGTCCCCGGTCCCGGGCGAGCCGGGTCCGGCGATCCTGCTGGGCCACGTCAATGCCACCGATGGGGGCCCCGGTGTCTTCGCAGGCCTGCGGGAGCTCGAGCCTGGGGACACCATCGAGGTCGCCCGCCACGACGGCACCACCGCGGTGTTCGTTGTTCAGCGCGGTGAGCAGTACTCCAAGGACAACTTCGACACCCAAGCCGTCTACGGCGACACCGCAGGGGCTGAGCTGCGCCTGATCACCTGCGACGGGTACAACTTGTTGACCGGCCAGTTCGAGGACAACTACGTGGTCTACGCCCAGCTTGCGCCCTGACCCCGCAAGGGAAGCCCCGGTTCGCTGGCCTCAGACACCTTGAAATTTTCCTGGCGGGCGATAGGGGCGTGCCCCGACTCAAGGGCGTGGTGCGGCCTCCAAGGCATTTACGAAGCAAACGAAAGGGGTTACGATTGTTTCATATCTAAGGGAGAGTGGTGACGATGTCCGCACAGACGCTTGAGCAGCAGACCTATCTGCCGGAGGGTTCGGACCAGCTAGCGAAGGTGTACGACTTCATCGAGGCGCATGAGGCCTCTAGGGGTGAACGCCCCGCGCCTCGATATCTCCTGGTGGGGGCAGAGCCTAACGATAGTGTCGAGATTCCTGAGAACGTCTACCGCGTCCTGCGCCAGGTCGTCGAGGCCCTGCAGGCTGGTCGAGCGGTGACTGTGGTCCCACAGACGCAGACGCTGACGACCCAGCAGGCGGCCGACCTTTTAGGAGTAAGTCGACCTACCGTCGTGAAGCTCATTGACGAGGGCCAGCTTCCCGCGGATACGCCCGGGAAGCGCCGCCGGCTACTTCGCCTGGACGATGTATTGCGTTACCGCAAGCAGCGTCGCGAGGAGCAGTACCGAGCAATCTTCGATACGGCCGATGACTACGACCTTGAAGAAAGCCCCGAGGTTGTCGCTGAACGACTGCGCCAGGTTCGGGCCGAGGTTGCGGCGACACGACAGAATCATGGGTAACCAAGTGCAAGGATGGCAACATGTTCGCCGCCATCCTTGATACCTGTGTTTTATGGCCCAGTTTGCAACGGGATTTCATCCTGAGTATGGCGGCGGAAGGTTTGTATCGGCCGCTGTGGAGTGAGGCCATCCTCGGAGAACTACGCCGGCATGAGGAACTGAAGCTACTTGGGCGTGGGGTGGAGGCAGAAGAATCCCAGCGGCGTTCTGACTACCTCATCATGAAGATGCGCACGAACTTCGACGACGCACTCGTGACTGGCTGGGGACCACTGGAGGGAAGTTACGGGCTGCGCGACCCCAACGACGAGCATGTTGTCGCAGCCGCCGTCGTGGGGGGTGCGGGAGGGATTGTCACCGACAATTTCAAGCACATTCAGCCGGAAAAAGTGCCCGCGCACATCAAAGTTCTACACCCTGCCGAGTTCGCAGCAGACACTGCAGACGTCGATCCGTTGAGGGCGGCGTACGCGCTTCACACCCTTGCAGGCCGACTACGCAACCCCCCACGTACACCTGCAGAAATTCTTGTTCTTCTCGAAAGTCGCTACGCCATGCATGATGTTGCCGAAATCCTCGCGCCGCATGTTTAGGCAGGACCAGCAGTCATAAGAAACCAGCTTCGATAGTTGTCCGACAAGAAACCCGCGGGTCTGCCGTAGCCTATGCCCGGCTCATTCTGTCTCTGCAGTGAGTCCGATATCAGCGGCTTGATCAGCCGTGGAAATATCTGTGCTGGCGGCAGCATCGATGGCCTTTGCCCGGTTTCCGGTGATGACCGTGCCCTCCTGGGTGAGGTCCACGCAGAGCATGCCGTCCTCCACGAAGGGCTTCCACCGCCTCGTGGCTGTGGTGTCGATGTCGTAGTGGGCGGTAAAGGCCGTGGCCGAGACAACCGCCTGCCCAGGGCCACGCTTGGAACCGTTCCGGACCGCGTAGGCGTGCGGGGCGGAGTCATCGGCGACGCGCAGTGCCATGACCTGGCGGTCGTGGTCGTAGAGCAGTTCGACCGTCTCGGCGTTGTTGATTAGGTCGTGAGCGGCCTTGTTCAGCGAGATCACCCCGCGCTTTTGGATAGTCACACTCGGTGCCTTAGCCAGCGGAGTCATTCTCTTGTCGAACACCTCGAACGGCATCGTTCCCCTTATGGCTCGTAGCTGACATCGATGCACATCATCGTAACCATGGCATGCGCTTGCCCGGCAGTCATGCGAACCACATCGAGTGTGTCTCTGAAGGCATGGGATGCGAGACGTCTCGTCCGATAAATTTGCGCCCGCATGTTTCCGCGGGTCGGCCTGTCTCGCATCTATGTGCTTTATTAATGCCCCTAGAATCGGATGCTCAACGTTAGTTGCGAGACAGGTGCAGTGGACATGGGGAAGCTGATCGGGTATGCGCGCGTCTCGACGCGCCAGCAGGACGCAGACCGCCAAGTGTCTGACCTGTTGCGTGCCGGCGTGCGACGCGATGACATCTATGTCGGCAGTGGAGTGTCTGGAGGTCGTGCGTCGCGTCCACAGTTCGACCGGGCGGCCGCTGCGCTCGAGGAGGGTGACACGCTGGTGGTCACCACGTTGGACCGGTTGGGGCGGTCGACGCAGAACATGCTGGCCTTCGCCGACGCGCTGCGGGGCAGAGGTGCGGGGTTGCGGGTGCTCAACTTGGGTGGGGGAGACGTGGATACCGCCACCCCGATGGGCTCGATGGTCTTCACCGTCATGGCCGCCCTGGCGCAGATGGAGGTGGCGATCAAACGGGAGCGGATCACGGACTCGGTGGCCAAGCGGCGCGCCGCCGGCAAGGACCTCGGCGGGCGGCGCCAAACCTTCACCGACTCCCAGATCCGCAACGCCCTGCGGCTCATCGAGGGCGGAGAGCCGGCCGCCCAAGTCGCCCGCGACCTCGGCATGTCCCGAGCCACCCTCTACCGGCGGATCAGGGAGCTCCCGCAAGCGACGACCATCTGAGACCGTCGTTGCCTGTGGACATCGTGGTACGTATGACACAGCCGTATTTCAGGCTGGCAGGCAACGACGAACTGGACTGCAGGATCAAAGACCTGCGGAGGGGGCGCATCAGCACAGCTTCCGTGACGGACCCACCACGGGATGACATCAGGGTCGCTTCAAGACTCTTCCGCATGTCCGAAACGACCCTGTATCCGCGGATTCGGGAGCTGCCGCAAGCGACAACGATCCGAGTCCTCCTCCTCCGGTGAACATTGCGATGCGTATGTCATCGGTGTGTTGCCGGAAAAGTGGAACCCATGGTCACTTGGTTCTGAATATTGAAATCGAAGATTTATGTTGCGTTACCTTAAACGTGATGTATAGATTTCCTGAAGTTTGTTCACCAGATGCTCGACGGGCTGGCCTACCGGCTCAATGAGCATTACAGTTTGCTAGTGAGAACACCCCGTTCTCACCCACCCGTGCACGGGCATTCGGGTGCCCCGGCTCTGCTCCCCGGATACCGGGGCACCCGTCTTGACAGTGGAAGCGGCGACCGAGGAAGTGCGAGGCCCTCGGGGCGCCCCACGGTTTCCGCATTTGGATCCAACCTTGCCCCTGCGATGCACTGTCCCGGCAGGGATGGGCGCAGGAGAAACGCATGAGGACATGTGGAGAGTGTTGGGGCTTGGTGTCCTCCTGGAGTGGCTAGCAGTGACCGCCTCCGCGGCATGGCCGCCACTCATGGTCTTGGAGCCATGGGTAGGGCCTCATGTGGAGCCTTCTTCGGCAGGCTGTCTAGCACCGGGCCCATCCTGATCAACCAGCACCCATGTCACTTCTCGCACTGGTGCTGATCACGACATTGCTAACGGAAGTCCGGGATATAAATATGTCCAGGACCACGCCCTATTGGCCCTATTGGTGCATGCTGCAACTGTCGCCCCTGAACTTGAGACTGGAATGCTCATCGTGCTGGCGCATCGTCCTAAAAAGTGCAATATTTATCAAGGAAATCTAACGATTGTATAGTTTAAGTAAAGGAAGTGTGTAAATACCATAAATTATGGTGTTTAATCACCTTGCGTCCTTTTTTTCGGGGCGGAGACGACGTAACTTCCAGATCGGGAACCCCCAGTTCTCATCGGCCGCACCCGGGCAGTCCCCCGGGTCAGCGGTGTGGGGGCCCTGGTTCGATCTTCGCGAACCAGGGCCCCTTCCCAATTTCCCAATTGGACTGGCATGGATGGGGAGCGTGGCAGAGACGGCATCCCTCTGGCGATTTTTCGTGCAGGAACCGATTGAGCGGCCTCAAGGTCTCCCACTTCGGTCATGTCGCTTGTGCATCCGACTGCCTTATGGCGAGGGTTCCGGGAATCTTCACGGGAACTTGAGAGAGCTGCAACATCGGCTTTAAGGACAGCGCGCACCCTGGAGTTAAATCGGCCTCGGACACCCCGAGGCCTCGAATGCGGCGGGGGTCGCATGCCTCACCGGTTCCGAAGAGGGCCGGCTCGATCAGGGGGAGTCATGAGCGCGATGTCACGAGCGGAGAAAGCCGATTCAGGAGGGCTCGAGGATGCACTGATCCGGCCCACACGCCGGTTGGTGGGGATCGATGCGGCGAGGGGGCTGGCGTTGGTCGGGTTGATGGCCATCCACATCCTGCCCTCCTGGAACGAGGAGACCGGGGAGGCCAGCTTCACCTGGCGGGTGTTCTCCGGGGACTCCGCGGCCCTGTTCGCCCTGCTGGCCGGGGTGGGTCTGGCGCTGACCTCCGGTGGGCGCCACCCGCACGAGGGCCAGGCGATAACCGCCGACCGGATCGGGCTGGCGGTACGGGCCGTGCTGATTGCCGCTGTGGGGCTGTGGATCGGGACGCTGATGCCCGCAGACGCCCCGGCGGACAACATCTTGATCTACTACGGGGTGTTCTTCCTGCTGGCAATCCCCTTCCTCCACACCGGGCCGAAGGCGCTCTTCGGCTCCGCGGCGGTTTTCGGGCTCGTGTCCCCGCTGCTGATGCAGGGCCTGCTCAACGAGCTGCCCGCCTGGAGCAACTACAACCCCACCCTCACCACCGTCCTCACGGAGCCGGGGGCCACGGCCTCCCAGTTGCTGCTCACCGGGACCTACCCAGCCCTGCCGTACATGACTTATCTGCTGGTCGGCATGGGTCTGGGCCGGTTGAACCTGCGCAAGCAGGAGGTGCAGATCCGGCTGCTGGTCATCGGTGTCGGGATCGCGATCTTTGCTCAGGCCACCTCCTACTTCCTGCTCTACGCCTTCGGCGGCTACCAGCGGCTGCTGGACGCCTCCTCGTTCGGTGAGGAGGAACTCGCCGAGGTCCTGATCTGGGGACCGGACTCCCTGCCGACCTCCACGGTGTGGTGGCTGGCGATCGCCACCCCGCACACCAACACCCCGCTGGCGATCGCGGCCAGCCTGGGCGTGAGCCTGGCCGTGCTCGGGGCCTTCCTGCTGATCGCCCGCAAGGCCGAGGCCTGGCTGCTGCCGCTGGCAGCGATGGGCGTCATGACTCTGACCCTGTACACCGCTCACCTGGTGGGCCTGTCCTTCGAGCTCCACTACGACCAGCCGTACCTGTGGTTCCTGATCCACGTGACGCTGGCGGCCTTGTTCGCGGTCGCCTGGTACCGCGCCCTGGGCCAGGGCCCGCTGGAACGGGTTGTCAGCCTCAGCGTGAAAGGCACCCGCCGGCTCGTGCTCGGAGGGACCACTGGGACCTCGCGCAGGTAGGTGCCTCTGCACCGCCGCAGGCCGTGCCCGTCACCAAGCTCCGAAGCTCTTGGTGGCGGGCACGGCCCGCAGTCGTTTTCAAGCCTTAGGTCCGGGTGCTCCCAGTGTTCAGCCGGTGGGGCGACGGTAGGGCAGGTGGATCCGGAAGCTGGCGCCCCGGCCGTGGCCGTCGCTGGTGGCCTCCAGGGTTCCGCCCTGGGCCTCGACGAGGGCCTTGCTGATCGCCAGGCCCAGCCCCGAGCCGCCGCGGTGGGCCTCCCGGCCGGTGTTCGCGCGGTAGAAGCGCTCGAAGACGTGCGGGAGGCTCTCGGCACTGATGCCCTCCCCGGTGTCGGTGACGGTGTAAGTGACCGCCTCGGCGGTGTGGTCGGTGCGCAGGATGATGGTGCCCCCGGTCGGGGTGTGGCGCAGGGCGTTCTCCAGCAGGTTGCTCAGCACCTGGCCCATCCGTTCCGGGTCCAGCGGCACCGGGGCGGTCTCCGGGCCGGTGCTCACCGCGGTGATCGACACACCCTTGCCGGCGGCGTCGGGCTCGATGGCCGCGACCGCCTGGACCGCCAAATGCTCCGGGTCTTGGGGGGTGAGCTGCAGGCGGGTCATGCCCTCTTCGGCGGCGGTGAGCTGGCGGATGTCGCGGGCCAGGCGCTCCAGGCGGGTGATCTGGGCGTGAAGGATGCCGGTGGTGTGCGCATCGAGGGCGACCACCCCGTCCTCGACCCCTTCCAGGTGGCCTTTGAGGCTGGCCAGTGGGGTGCGCATCTCGTGGGCTAGGTCGGCGAGCATCTGGCGCCGTGTGGTGTCCACCGCGCTGAGCTTGGCCGCCATCTCGTTGAAAGAGGAGGCCAGGGCGTCGAACTCCGGGCCCAGCTTGGTGGAGGTGACGCGGACATCGTAGTTGCCCGCGGCCACCTCACCGGCGGCGGTGCTGAAAGAGGCCAGGGACCGCCCGATCGTGCGGTAAAGGTAGAAGGTGAGCAGCCCGGCGATGTAGAGAGCCGGCAACCCGCCGATGGCCAGGGCCGTGAGACTCACCGAGCGGAAGGCGTCCTCCAGGTGCACCAGCCCGAGGGCCTCATCGGCGTGACCCGACTCGACGAGCTCGTGGTAGAACATGTTCGGCCCGACCAGCACCGCGGTCACGACCACGATGATCAACCCGATCAACAGCACCGCGGTCTGGGCCAGCATCAACCGCACCGTCAACGGGCTCCAGGACCAGCGCGGGCTTGTTAAGACAGTGCTGCTCATTCTCCGGTGCCCATCCGGAAACCGATCCCGCGGATCGTATGGATGAACTTCGGGCTGGCGGCCTCATCGCCGAGCTTCTTGCGGATCCGCCCGATGTGCACGTCCACCAGGTGTTCGTCCCCGGTCCAGCGCGTGTCCCAGACGATCTCCACCAGCTGCCGGCGCGAGAGCACCATCTGCGTGTGCGTCGCCAGGGCGGCCAGCAGATCGAACTCGATCCGGGTCAGTGCCACCGACTCCCCGCCCACGCGGACCTCCCGGGCGGCCTCGTCCACCACCAGGTCCCCGATCACCAGCTCCTGGGCCCGCCCCGCCGGCGGCGGGGTGGGCGCGGGGCGGGTGCGGGCCCGGCGCAGCATGGCCTGGACCCGGGCCACGAGCTCGCGCGGGCTGAACGGCTTGGTCACGTAGTCGTCGGCTCCCACCGACAGGCCCACGATCTTGTCGACCTCGTCGTCGCGGGCGGTGAGCATCAGCACGTGGCAGTCGGAGAAGGTCCGCACCTGACGGCACACCTCGATCCCGTCGATTCCCGGTAGCCCCAGATCCAGCACGAGGACGTCCGGGGCGTACTCCCGCACCGCGGCCACCGCGTCCGTGCCGTCGTGGCGCACCTCGACGTCCAGGCCCGCCTTGCGCAGATATTCCGCGACCAGTTCCGCCAGGTCGACCTCATCGTCGACCACCAGAACACGCCCGGTGAGCGGATCCGTCATCTGTCCTCCCTGTCCTGATCGCTGTGATGTGAGTGCTGTGAGCCTCGGTGTCCCGGGTGGCCGTGCTGCCCGCGCGGGACCGGCGGTGCGGGTGGGGCAGTCGTGGACGGGTTCACCGGCGAGCTGGTGGTCGGTGTGGTTGACGCTCTCCCGCACCGTGAACCGTCACGGCTTCTCCGCCGTCTTCACAATCCGAGGATGCAACGGGTGGTCTGTATCAGCGGATCCGGGAGCTGCCGCAGCCGACGATCTGAGGCCGTCCTGGCTTACGGGGTCCGTGATGCGTAGGTCGCCCCGTCGACGGGCATGTCACGGGGCGGGCCACAGCCCCGTCGCGGGGGACGCGTTCCCCATCACCTGAGGCGGTCAGCCGCTAGCCCCCCCGCTGACATGATGCCCGGGGTCAGCGCGTGGGCTCGTTGTCGGCGAGGGAGGATGGACTGAAGGGGAGGGCGTCGCTCTCGCGTTGCTTGAGGTCCTTATACCAGCGTGCTGCGTCGTCCTGGGAAGCGGATTCGACGGCGCGCTCGGTGCGGTCGCCGCGGAAAATCGAACGCATGATCAGCCAGAAGATGACGCCGATGCAGATGGACGGCAGCACAGCCGCGAAGTACTCCATGGATGTATTCTCCCTTAGGGATCTGGACGGACGCTGGCGCCGGGTGTGTACTCAGCGCGGTGCATGGGTGTCTGTCAGGGGTATTCCACGGGGGCGGGTGGCGGTGTACCACTGGGCGCAGAAAACAACGATCAAGGTGACGTCCACGGCGTCCCCACCGTAATACATGATCTGCGCCCCGATTCGCGCGTCGGCGAAGTCAACGCCGGCGGGCGGGTGGCCGTAAAGCCACTTGGCCAAGATCGAATGGGCTGTGAGAAACCCAATGAGCGCTGCGGTCCGCAGGGCGAAGGAGCTCCGGTGCGGGTTCGGGTCAATCCCCACCATCGCGGCGGTGAAAAGATAGCCGGCCAGGAAGACGTGGGCGTGGACGAGCGCATACAACCACACCGAGGTGTGCATCATGCCGTACAGATCGGTGGTGTAAAGCGCCCACAGGCCCCCGACGTTGAGCACCACCGCGACCACCGGATGGGTCAGAGCCCGCACGAGAGCGGTGCGCAGGGCCCAGGAGAGCGCGCGGGCCTGAACCACAGGCAAAGCACGCAGAGCAAGAGTGACCGGGGCACTGAGCACCAGACACAGTGGCGCGACCATGCCCAAGAGCAGGTGCCCGACCATGTGGGCGGGAAAGCTCGTGCGGGCGGCTTCAGCGATCGGGCCCACCAGCCCGACCCCGGCGCAGAAGAGCCCGGTGTACCACAGCACGGCGCGGTGGATCGGCCAGCGCCCCCGGTGGCGGGACGCCCACCATCCCGCGGCGTAGCCGACCGCGCCCAGACCGAACGCCAGGGCTGTGACGTATCTGAACAAAGTCCAACCGAACATGCCGTGGTCGTGACTCATCGCGATTATCGTACATCTGTTTTCAAGACCTGGTCGGTCGTTGATCGCCCTCGTCCGGCTGGCTGACCATTCCTGTATGGCCACGATGAAGCCGCAGTGGATGATCGACTGTGGGAGCTGATCGCCCCGCTCATCCCGCCCCTAACGCCGCCGCGAGGTCCCGGTAGGCGGCGTGGATCGATGACTGGGCCGCTGTGGAGGGCATCTTGTTCGTGCTGCATACCTCGGTGTCGTTGACCTGCCACCGGCTCTGGGGCACGGGTCCGGACACACCGCCTGGTTGCCTCTGCGCGAGTGACAGGCGGCCGGGGTTTGAGAGAAGCCCCACCGGGCCGTGCTCGAGGAGCTCTCCGAGGAGCAGATCCTCGACTGGACAGGGGCCAGCATCGACTCGGTGTCGGTACGAACCCAAAAAGGGGAGCGAGCTGACCGGCCCGAACTCCACCGACCACGCGAACCCGGGCTCCAAGTACTACCTGCTCACTGACCGCAACGGCCTGCCCCTGCACGTTCACGCCCCGGCCGCCAACACCCACGACAGCCGTCTCTTCGAACTCCTGATGGTGGCCACCTCCGGTGTGCGCGATCGGTGCGGACGTCCCGTGCAGCCACGGCGCCGCCCAGGCATCAAAGTGCGTGTTACCCGCCGTGGGATCGAGGCCAAAACTCATCTGGATCGACACGGCTTGGTGGTCGAGCGCCCCATCTCCGGGGTCTTGCGCTTCAAACGCCTCGGAATCCGCTACGACCGCATCGTCGGCACCCTGGTCCTCTGCCCTGCTCGGCCTCCCGCTCATCAACGTTCGCCGACTGCGCCAGGCGACCAAGTTATGAGATCAGGTGCACCTCAGCGTGCCTGCACTGCACTGGTGGCCGGCGAGGTGCCGGCATTCCGATTTCCCCGGGCAGGGGCCGTGATTCCTGCCGGAGCGCTCGGCTCGCCAGTCTCGGGGGTTGGTTTGCCGGACGTCACTCGTGCCGGGCGTATGGGCCCCTCTTCCTTGTCATTGAGGATGCCGTCCCCGTCAATGTCCGGGTCTCCTTCATTGAGCAGGCCGTCCCCATCCATGTCCGGATCAACCTCATCGACGAACTTATCGCCGTCGAGGTTGTCGTCAGCCTCGTTGTCGATGCCGTCCCCGTCGAGGTCGGTGTCTTCAATATCGAGGGTGCCGTCGCGATCGGTGTCCCGTCTGGTGTCCGGAACCCGGGGCGCCACCCCGGGCAGGAGATCCTTCTCTTTCCCAGTGTCCGCGGACGGTGGCGGCGCGGATGGTGGCGGCGCGGATGGTGGCGGCGCGGGTTTGGGCGGTGCCGGTTTGGGCGGTGCCGGCTTGGACGGTGCCGTTAGGGGCCCGGGCGGGGTCGCAGCAGGTGCTGGTTTGGCGGGCTTTACCGGCTTGGTCTGGGGGGCCGTGGGCTTTTGCGCTGCTGGCGGTGCAGGAGTCGGTGTGGGGCTGGGTTTTGCAGGAGCGGAAGGCTCGGCCGTGGGCTGTGGCTCCTTCGTGACCTTCTTGGTCGCAGCGGCCTTCTGCTCGGCAGCCTTCCTTTGGGCGACCTTCTTCTGATCGGCAGTCTCTTCGCCTGAGGCGGCCTTTTTCTTGGCGGCGGTCTCGTCCTCCGGGAGAGCCGGCACGGGCACCTCCAAGGAGTACTTGCTGCGGGAGGCGGGAATGACGCGGAGGCCGTCGACCCAGTCGAAGGACTGGGGGTCCACGGCCTGCCCGTCGACCCAGGTCTCGAGGTGCAGGTTTGGTCCCGTGACCCGGGTTCCGGTGGCACCGACGGAACCGAGCTGCTCGGACGCGGTCAGCCGGTCACCGGTGGCCACCCTGACGTCCTGGAGGTGGTTGTAGGTGGTTCTCAGTCCGTCCGCGTGGGTGACCTCCACACGGTTGCCGCCCCAGACGTCCCAGAACACGGCCGTCACCTCGCCCTCGGCGGCCGCCACGACCGGCAGCCCTGCGGCGGCGGAAACGTCGGTGCCGTTATGGAACTCGCGGTCGCCGCGATCGGGGGCGATCCGCCACCCGAAGGTGCCCCCGGTCAGGACGGCCCCGGGAGTGGTGGGGGCGATGAGGGTGTTGACGGGAAGCTCGCCCGAGTACAGCCTCGGTGCGTGCCGCCCCGGGCGCACCGTCGAGGCCGCGTTCCGGTCGCCGTCGCCCGGGCCGGTGCCTTGGCGCCAGGAGCCGTTGCCCGTGGCGCCGTCACGGACGGGCGAGGTGGAACGGTTTTGCCGCAGCGGTGCCGCCGGGGGGTGCTGCCGCTCCTGACCTGACGCGAAGAGGCTCCACCCGCTGTCCGACCGCTCCGAGGACGTCGAGGAACCCGCCGACGCCCCGAAGGCAGCCCCTCGTTCTTCGCCGGCCCCCGGAGTGACGCCCGAGCTGACGGCCACGCTCAGCGCCACGAGGGCCGAGAACGCGGCGAGGGCGCTCACCGGCGAGGAGGCGCGGTGACGGAGGTCGGGCTTGGCAGGGCGGCGAGAGGAGTCGCGGGGCATGATGGTGTTTCCCCCAGGACGTCGCAGGCAGCGACGGAAAGATCGAGCAACGGACCGCAGGCATCAAACATTGGTGTGCGCGTAGGAGCACGGACAATTCTCCTGAGGATACGTCTTCGCTCCCGTTAATGCGGCGTCGTGCGGGGACGCAACGCTGTATGACGCGCAGAGCTGCCGCCCTCCGGTTCGAGGTTCCTGGTTCGGTGGCGGCAGAGTGGCGCTGAGGTACCTCATGTGACGCGGTAGATACCGATGTCAGGGCGCCCTGTCGTGGGTCAGATGTTGCCGTGGCAGCCAGCGTGGTTCGCGCCTGTGGTCAGTCGAACAGGTTGGTGAGGCCGGGGGCGAGCAACAAGATGGTGGGCACGGAGATGAGCGCAGCGGCTGCGCCGATGACTGTTGCTTTTTGCCCCGTCGGCAGGGGTGTGGCCTCCAGCCGCAGGATGCGATGACGAGCATCCTCGGTAGGGGCCGTTCCTGTCCAGGTGCCTTGGAAGCGGTGCGAGGGAGCAGCGAATCCACCGGTGCTGACAAGGACGACGGCTCGGGCGAGGGTACGGTCGTCGACGCTCCGGCGGGCGCTGTCGTCGGCGAGCATCTCGACGAGGAGCCCGACTTCGCGGTGGGCGCGGTCGGCGATGGGGAACCAGGGCAGGGAAGCCCTCCAGGCGCGGAATAGCATGAGCACGATGTCATGGCGTTGGGTGGCATGCGCCTTCTCGTGCTCGATCACCGCGTCCAGCTCGTTTTCATCGAGCAGTGACAGCAGTCCGGCAGAGAGGACGGTCATCGTGGTGAACGCCCCGGGGAGGCAGTAGGCGATCGGGGCGGGGTTGTCGAGGAGCCGGGTGCCGGGGGCCTCGGGCAGCGGTGTGCTCAGGAGCAGGACCAGCTGGGCATGGCGCCGACGATCGCGTTCGGCGCGCACAATCGTGACGATCAGGTTCAGCAGCAGATGCCCGCCGAGCAGAACTGCTCCGGACAGCGCGAGGATGTGCATCGGGCCTGCGGGCACCCATGGCTGATCTCCCAAGAAGCTGGCGGCGAAGCTGATGCCGCCCGTGACCAGGTCCGGCCCAAAAGGGGTCAGGCCGAAGGTGAGCAAGGCCCCGAGCATCGACAGCCCGCCGGCCAGGGCGACGGCCTGCCAGAGCACCAGTGCGGTGGCGGGGGCGCAGGTCGGCCACTTGGCGTGCGAGAGAAGGATTGGGACGGGCCAGGCCAGGGCGAGGGCAAATGCCGCGAGGGCGATCGAGGCGCTGATCACATGGACTCAGTGGTCGTCGAGGAGGCGCCGCAGCGTTTGTGCTTCCTCGGAACTGACGCCCCCGACGAAGCGTTCGAGTACGGCGGCCCGGTCGTTGGCTGTTCCGAGGACCTCGTGCATGAGGGAGGCCATGTGCTCCTCCCGGGAGGCCGCAGGTAAGTAGCGGTGGGGGCGGAAGGTGCGTTCCCGTGTGACGAAGCCTTTGCGCTCCAGGCGGGACAGGACGGTGAGCACGGTGGTGGCGGCGCGGGGGCGGCCGCTGTCGGTGGCTAGGGGGAGCTGGTCCTGAAGGTCGTAAGCCGACAGGGGGGTGTCCGCCTGCCAGAGGATCTCCATGATGGATCGCTCCAGGTCACCTAAGGAGGTTGCACGTTTCGATTCGTTGGTTGCCACCGGCTGATTCTAGCGGACCGACCCACGTGTTCTACAGTGGTGTAGAAGTAGTTCTACGACTCGTAGAATTACTTCTACACCACTGTAAACAGGCTTGGGGGACAACCCATGGATCCGTTGGAGATCGCCCGGTGGCAGTTCGGGATCACCACCGTCTACCACTTCGTGATGGTCCCGCTCACGCTCGGGCTGGGTCTGCTGGTGGCGCTCATGCAGACGATGTGGGTGCGTACCGGCAACGGGCGTTGGCTGCGGATGACGAAGTTCTGGGGCAAGCTCTACCTGATCAACTTCATCATGGGCGTGGCCACCGGGTTGGTGCAGGAGTTCCAGTTCGGGATGGCCTGGAGCGAGTACTCCCGCTTCGTCGGCGATGTCTTCGGGGCACCGTTGGCGATGGAGGGCCTGCTCGCCTTCTTCTTCGAGTCCACCTTCCTGGGCCTGTGGATCTTCGGCTGGGATCGCCTGCCCAAGAAGCTGCACCTGGCCACGCTGTGGACCGCGGTGCTGGGCTCCGTGGTTTCGGCCTTTTTCATCATCGTCGCCAACTCCTGGATGCAGCACCCGGTGGGCGTGGAGATGGTGGACGGCCGCCCTGTGATGAACGACGTGTGGGCGGTGCTGACCAATAACACGGCCCTGGTGGCCTACTCCCACACTCTGGCCGGAGCGGTGGCAGTGGGCGCGGCGTTCCTGATTGGGGTTTCCTGGTACCAGCTGTGGCAGCGCCGCCGGGACAACATCGACACCGTCGACGATTCCGGTGCCGTGGTTGTGGGGGAGCGGGCCGATATTCCCGGGCGGGACCGGGTCGACCACGCGGTGTGGCTGTCCAGTCTGCGCATCGGTGCGGTGGTCGCCGCCGTCGCCTTCGGCGGGGTCGCCGCCACCGGGGACCTGCAGGGCAAGCTGATGTTCGAGCAGCAACCGCTGAAGATGGCTGCCGCTGAGGCGGCCTGCCACGATGGCACCAGCTTTTCGGTGCTGGCGGTGGGCCCGCTGGGAGCCCAGGACTGTGACCAGGTGACCAACGTCATCGAGATCCCGGGCCTGTTGTCGTTTCTGGCCCACGGGGACTTTGACACCGAAGTCAAGGGCGTGAACACCCTCATCCCACAGTACGAGGCCGCCTACGGCACCCACCTGCCTGAGGACCCCATGTACGGGCAACGGGCCGGCCAGAAGATCGACTACCTGCCCCTGATGGAGGTCACCTACTGGGGGTTCCGCCTGATGATCGGCTTCGGCATGCTCGCCGCGGGGTTCGCGGCGCTGGCGCTGTGGATCACACGGAAGGGCACCGTCCCGGCTTCCAAGCCCTTGATGTGGGTGGCGGTGGCCTCCATCCTGGCACCCTTCGGGGCCAACATTGCCGGGTGGGTGTTCACCGAGATGGGGCGGCAACCGTTCGTGGTCGTCCCGAATCCCAACCCCAGTGGTGTGGACGGGGTGTACATGTACACCGCCGCTGCCGTCTCCCCGGGAGTCAGCGGGGAGGAGATCCTTTTCTCCCTGGTCACCCTCGGGCTGATCTACGCGGTCCTGCTGGTGGTGGAGACGATGCTGCTCGTGCGCTACGTGCGCGGCGGGGTCGCCTCGGCCATGCCCGAGCTCGCCCACCACGAAGATGACCCCGCCCATCCCGAGGGCATGACCGGTCGGCGCGATGACGTGCTGGCCTTCGCCTACTGAGCCCGACGACCACAGAACGGCCCCTGACATGGAACTGCTTCCCACTCTCTGGTTCATCGCCATCGCGGTGCTGTGGACCGGGTTCATCCTCCTGGACGGCTTCGACCTGGGCGTGGGGATGCTCATGCTTACCAGTACCCGCGATGAGCGCCAGCGCCGGCAGATGCTCAATACCATCGGCCCGGTGTGGGACGGCAACGAGGTGTGGCTGATCACTGCAGCCGCCGGGCTCTTCGCCGCCTTCCCCGACTGGTACGCCTCCTTGTTCTCTGCCCTGTACGTCCCCTTCGTGTTCGTCCTGGTCGGGCTGATTTTCCGGGCGGTGTCCATCGAGTACCGCGGGAAGGTCCACAGCGACCGGTGGCGGCGGTGGGTGGACCGGGCCTTGGGGATGGGGTCGTTCCTGGTCGCCTTCGGGCTAGGTGCTGCCTTGGCTTTGACCACTACGGGTCTGCCGCTGAACGCTAACGGCGACCGCGTCGGCGGGGCCTTCGCCTGGCTCACGCCCTACGCGCTGCTCGGGGGGCTGGCGCTGGTCGGGTTCTGCCTCGTGCACGCCGCGGCCTTCCTGGGACTGAAGACCGAGGGCCCGGTCCGGGTGCGTGCCCGCCGGTTCCTCCTCCGCTTCGGTCCGGCTGCGCTGGTGCCGCTCACCGTGTGGGTGTTGGCCGTTCAAGTGCTCCACGACACGGCCTGGACCTGGCCCCTGGTCGGTGTCGCGGTCGTCGCCGCGCTCTTCGGGTGGACCAGCGCCCGCCTGGGCCGGGAAGGCCGCGCCTTCGCCGGTTCCGCCGCACTGCTGTTCTGCGGTCTTACCTCAATCTTCGCCAACGTCTACCCCGTGGTCCTGCCCTCCACGATCGACCCCGCCCACCACCTGACGGTGGCCAATGCCTCCAGCAGCGACTACACCCTGGGGGTCATGACCGTCGTGGCGGCCATCGGCTTGCCCGCGGTGCTGCTCGCTCAGGGCTGGAGCTACTGGGTGTTCCGCCGGCGCCTGACCACCGGCCATCTTCCCGCCCCCCACCCCGTCCTTCCCGCCGTTGCCCCGAAACTCGCCACGGGCACCCCACGTGAGGGTGTGCCGGGGAGAGGCGCGGACGGGAACAGGCAGGCATGAAACGTCCCCCACTGGGCCCCGGCGGCTCTGCAACAGTCTTTACCCTCAGCCTCCTAGGAGCGCTCAAGGCTCTGGCCCTGATCGGCATGGCCGAAGCCCTGGCTCGCGGCATCGTCGGGGTCATCGCTCATGACACGGCGGCCTGGCAACGGGCTCTGCTGGTCGGGATCGGCGCCGGGTTGCTGCGTGCCGGAACCACCTGGGCCACCCAGGTCGTCGCCGTCCGCGCCGCCGGTCGGGCGAAGCGGGGGCTGCGCCGAGAACTCGCCACCGGCCTCATGGCCGGTGGTGGCCACGACGTCGGCGCCACGACCACCGTGGGCACCATCGGCCTCGACGCCCTCGACGACTACTACGCGCGCGTGCTGCCCTCGGTCACCGCCGCCGCCGCCGTGCCTCTGCTGGTCGGGGCGAGGATTCTGGCCGCCGACTGGGTCAGCGCCCTCATCATCGTGCTCACCGTGCCCCTGATCCCGGTGTTCATGGCACTGATCGGACTGCACTCCCAGGACAAGGCCGGGGAGTCTTCCGCCGTTCTTCAACGGCTCTCCCACCACCTGGTCGAACTCGCCCGTGGACTGCCCGTCCTCGTGGGCCTGGGGCGGATCGAGGAGCAGGCTGCGGCGTTGCGCGATGTCTCCGAGCAGCACCGGCACACGACCATGGTGACGCTGCGCACCGCTTTCCTCTCCGCGCTGGTGCTCGAGCTGATCGCCACGCTCTCGGTCGCCGTCGTGGCGGTGTTCGTCGGCGTGCGTCTCGTTTACGGTGACCTCGACCTCCTGGTGGGGCTCGTTGCCCTCATCCTCGCCCCTGAATGCTTCGCCCCCTTCCGCGACCTCGGCGCAGCCTTCCACGCCTCCCAGGACGGCATGGCAGCCCTGCATCGCTCCCGGGAGATCGTCGCCGAGTCCCCGGCCCCCGACATCCGCAGAACGACGCCGCCGGAATCGAACCCCGCAACGATCAACCCCCGGCCGGACACTCCGGCGGACCAGGCACCCCTGGTGCGGATCAGCGGCGTGGTCGTGCGCTACCCAGGACGGGCCTCCCCAGCAGTATCCGGTCTCGACGCCGAAATTTTCGGCGGAACCATCACCAGCGTCGAAGGCCCCAGCGGCAGCGGCAAATCCACCCTGCTCGGGGTCCTCGCCGGAACCATCGAAGCCCAAAAAGGAACCATCCACGGGATCGACCCGGCTGCAGTGGCCTGGGTGCCTCAGCACATCCACACCGTCGGCGAAACCGTCCTCGACGAGATCCAGCTCTACGCCCACGACACCGCCTCCGCCCACCACGCCCTCGCGCGAGTCGGACTGACCGGGCTGGCCGAGGCGGACCCGAACCAACTCAGTCCCGGGGAGCTGCGCCGCCTGGGCCTGGCCCGGGGCCTGGCCCGCATCACCGCCGGGGCCAGGCTGCTGCTCCTCGACGAGCCCACCGCCCACCTCGATCCCGCCAACGCGCACCGCATCAGAAACCTCATCGACAACCTGCGCGGCACCACAACCGTGATCCTGGCTTCCCACGAAACCGAGATCACTGCCCTCGCCGATCAGACAGTGCTCCTGGGGCAGCCCGCCAGCCCCCGCGGGGAGGGGGCGCACCGCCGGCCAGGAACCACCGCCCCGGAGGAGCCGCCGGTGCCCGATCGCCAGGGCGAGGCGTCCAATTCTTCACTCGCCGAGACCTCCGGTGGTGCGTTGGGCGAGCTCGGGGCGTTCATCGCCTCCACTCGCTGGCGCGTGCTGGGGGCCGCGGCCCTGGGGACGGCCTCAGCCCTGTTCGCCGCCGCCCTCACCACGCTGTCGGGCTGGCTGATCGTGCGCGCCAGCGAGCAACCGGGAATCATGTACCTGATGGTCGCCATCGTCGGCGTCCGCTTCTTCGGCATCGGCCGTGCCGTGCTGCGCTACGCCGAGCGACTGGCCACCCACGATGCCGTCCTGTCCGCCACCACCGAGCTCAGGTCCCGGATCTGGGCCGGGCTAGCCGCCCGCGGCCTGGCCTCCCGGGCCCTGGCCACCGGTGGGGCGGCGCTGGAGCACCTGGTCGAGGCCGCAGACCGGGTCCGTGACCTGGCACCAAGGGTCCTGCTGCCACCGATGGCCGGGGCCGGCACCGCCCTGGGGGCTGTCGTCACCGTCACGGTCCTGTGTCCCAGCGCGGTGCCCACGCTCCTGGTCGCCGTTTTCGGCGGGCTGCTCGCCGGGCCCGCCGCGGCGCTGCTGGCCGATCGCTCGGCGGCCCGCCACCTCACCGTCGTTCGCTCCAAAGTGATCCGCCGCTTCGCCGCGATGGCCGCCGCCTCCAGTGAGCTGCGCGCCAACGATCGAACCGAGGACATGCTCGCCCGGCTGGACGACCTCGAGCAGCGCGCGGACACGTCGACCCGCTCCAGTGCCTGGGCGCGGGGCCTGGGCGAGGCCGTCGTGGTGCTGGCCTGTTCTCTTTCCTCCGTGCTGATGCTGGCTACCACCGCCGAAGCCCTGGCGGCGGGCACGATTTCCACACCGGTCGTCGCCGGACTCGTGCTGCTGCCTCTGGGCCTGATCGACCCGCTGCTCGGCGTGGTCGATGCGGTACAGCAGTGGTCCGCGCTGGCCCAGTCACTGCGCAAGGTCCATGCCGTCACCTCCACAACCACCCGTCACGAGCGACCTCAGCCCCCCGCCGGGCTGGTTCCGGCTCAGGTCCAAGAGCTGACGCTGGCCGACCTGGCCGTCACCTGGCCCCAGGCGCCGGCCCCGGCATTCCGCCACCTCCAGGCCACCGTGCGACGCGGCCAGTGGCTCGTCGTTGAAGGTCCCTCCGGCTCAGGCAAGTCCACCCTGCTGGCGACCCTCCTCGGCCACTTGCCCGCCGCGGAGGGCTCATGGCAGGTCAACGGCTCCGACAGCACCACCTTCGACGCCCGGCAGCTGCGGCGGTGCTTCGCCTGGTGCCCCCAGGAGGCACATCTGTTCGACTCCACCATCCGCGGCAACCTCCTGCTCGCCCGGGGTAAAGACGATCGGCCCACCGATGAGGACATGTACGAGGTCCTCACCCGTGTGGGCCTGGGCCCCTTCCTGGACAGCCTTCCCCGGGGCTTGGACACACCAGTTGGGCCCAGCGGCGGGGAGCTCTCCGGGGGGCAACGTCAACGCGTCGCCGTGGCCAGGGCACTGCTCACCCGCGCCGACGTCATGCTCCTCGACGAACCCACCGCTCACCTCGACGCACCAGCTGCCGACTCGCTGATCTCCGACCTGCGCTCAGCACTGTCCGACCGCATCGTCGTGCTCGTGACCCACCACGCCGAACAACGTGCTGGAGCAGACGTCCACCTCCGCCTACCAGGGGTGCACCAGCACCGCCCACCGCAACCCAGGGACCATGCGCAGGCCAGAAACGGCGACCGGTCACTGACGCGTGTTCTCTGACCGCCCCGCCAACGCAGACGATCTCCCAAGACATCACAGCCCCAGATGAGATACACCTCTCCCGGGGACTCCGCGCGACCTGTCCTCAGCCGCCGACGCTCGGCCGGCCTGCGCTGGCGCGGGTTGATCCACATGGCTCCAACGGGACGTCATGGTGCATAGAACCGTCCCGTCACGAGACACTGCTCGATTCCCTCACACTTCCGGGGCGGTGGAAGTGTCGGTGCTGTTGTTTGCTGTGGCGTCTTCCGTGGATTGCGTAGTGGCGGGGCGGGGTGCGCGGCCCAAATCCACCACACGGTAGATCAAACCCGCCACCAGACCCCCCAACAACGGGGCGACCCAGAACAGCCACAGCTGGGACAGGCTCTGCGCGCCACCGATGGCCGCGGTGCCGGTGGAGCGGGCCGGATTCATCGATCCGCCGTCGAACGGCGCCAGGATGGTGAGCAGGAACGCGAAGGTCGCCCCGATCGCCACCGGGGCCAGTACCGCGTTGGCCCGTGGGGCGGTTGAGCCCAGGACCACGAGAACGAACAAGGTGCTCGCCACGAACTCAATCAGAAGCACGGTGGGCCAGCCGGCTTGGGAAGTGGAGTTCTGCCCGTAGCCGTTGGCCACCGCCCCCAGAGCCTGGGCGGTGGTGGCGGCATCGATCAGTGTCATCAGCACCGCCCACAGCAGCCCCACCGCGACCAGGGCCCCCAGCACCTGGGCCACCACGTAACCGATGGCGACCTTGGGTGATGTGCGCCCGGCCACGACCGCCGCCAGGGTCACGGCAGGATTGAAATGACCCCCGGAGACATGCCCGAAAGCCACCAATACCGCCAGCAGCCCCAGCCCGAAACCCAGTGCGGAATCGATGACCTGGGTGGCGAAAATCCCGGTGCCCACCCCGGCGAAAATCAGCACGGTAGTGCCCGCGAACTCCGCCGCCCACCGGGCACCGGTGGAGGGAGCCGGGGACACCTCGTTGGTGCCGGAATCTTTGCGCACCGCTTTCGGAACCGGAGCCACCAAATCCTGAAAGTCGAGGGCGGCCGTTCCAGCATCACGGGCGGGCGCTGTGGATCCCGCAGCAGCAGGTTGTGCGGTGTTGTCGGTCATAGGGGTTCTCCTGAACGTTGTATCGACACGGCAGGGCCAGAAGGGAAGGCCAGTAAGTCCGGGCGCCGGGCGCCGCTGCAATAGGACCACGGCTAGCTGAATGGTTTTTGAGCACGGGCTCAAATGTGTCGGCCCCACAGCAGGTCCTTGCTGGTCGGTCGCCTCACTCAAGGCTGACAGAGAGGGGACTGGCGAAGGCGCTTTCCCATTCTGTGGGTTCAGCGGATGTGTTGTGGGAGCCCATTCTTGATACCGCCGCCTCGACGGACCCACCCGCTGCTGCAGTTGGGTCCGGGCTCAGTCTTCGCATCGAGCGGAGGTGAGCACGAGCCCACGCCCGGCGCCGGCGGTCCGGGCCAGGGCCAGCTCCAGTGGGCCCTGGCCGTAGGCGCGCTGCCAGGCCACCGCGAACACCGCCGCCCCGCCTGCGTGGATGAGGAACCACAGGAGGGGCACCTCGTAGTGCACCATGGCGGCCAGGGCCAGCAGGTGGGCGGTGTAGAGGGTCAGGGTCATGGAGCCCGCAGCACTGAGCGGCAGCAACCAGGCGCCGGCCTTCCGCCCGATGAGCAGGAACGCCCCCAGCACGGCCGCACCGGAGCCGAGGCCATAGAGGATCGCGATCGGGGTGTTGGTGTGCGGACCGGGGATTAGCAGCCACCACCACGACGTGTCGGGCAGGACGGGGTCGGGGCCCCAGATGATGATCTCGTCGATCTGCTCCTGGCTCAGTCCCGGGGTGGAGCTCATCAGCTGGTCAAAGCCGCCGGCCTGCATGATCAGCACCCAGTAGACCAACCACGCGGCCAGAGCCAGGACCAGGCCCGCCCCGAGCAGCCGGACCTGGACGTGCAGGGACCGCAGGTTGAGCCGGCCGATGGCTACGCCGGCAAGCAGGTAGGTCAGGTATGGGGCCGCAGGGTAGGTACCGGTGAACAACAGTTGGGAGAGCACCGTGCCAGGGTCGGTGAGCACCCCGGTGATGGTGGGATTGTAGACCTCCATCGCGGGCAGCACGCCGCGCAGGGTCTGCATCAGCACCGGGGCGGTCACCGCGGTCACTCCGGCGAGGATGAACAGGGTCCGTGCGGGTAGGTGCAGGAAGGGGATGGCCAGCAGGAAGAACATCCCGTAGTAGGTCAAGATGTTGTAGGCGGGCGGGTCCTCCGGCATGACCTGGTTCACGAGCAGGCCCAGCACAGTGATCAGCACGGCCCGGATGAGCAGCCCCACCCGGTCGGCGGTCATCGTCCGGCCCCGGTGGGCTGTGCGTCCGCCGGTGGAGAACGCCAGCCCGACCCCGGCCAGCAGCGCGAACAGGGCCGCGGCCCGGCCGGCGAACAGCTGCCACTGCAAGGTGACCTCGTAGGTCTCGGGGTCCCAGGCCGGCAAGATGTGGATGGAGAACATCCCGACCAGAGCCAGACCCCGGGCGGCATCGACGCCCACCAGCCGGGATTTTTTCACCAGCGGGAGACCTGAGTCCCCAGTTGGCCCCCGCGTCCCCGAGGTCGGGTGGTGGATGCTGACCATGCTGGTGGGCTCCTTCTCTCGGATGTACCGGCGGGCCCCCGCCCACCGGTCCGGGCACTCCAGGCCCCTCCACCCCCATTTGACCAGGGCGGACTGTCCCGGGCTTATCCTTTCCCTGTGCCCTGGCTGTGTCCGCTGCCGCGTCTCCGGGCGCGCCATGCGGGCCTGCGAACGGTCGTCTCCAGGTCCGCCACCATCAGCACCACGGATGTGCACCAGGCCGAGAACTGGCCGAGATGGTCGGCGCCCGGGTCTTCCACACCCTGGACGGCCTCTCCTGGTCCCATAGGACCCTGCAGGCCACCGGCAGGCCACGCACCTGGGAACGGTTGGGGGCGGCGGGTCGTGTCGGCGTCCCTGGCCGTCCCAGCCGGCTTCCGGTGACGTCAGCCGGTCCACATAGGGGTTAGCGGTCCTCGGTGCGCTGCTGCAACTGATCCAGGTAGGCGTTGTAAGCATCCAAATCCGGGGTGCCTCTGACGGCGGCCTCGGCCTCTTCGCGGGCGGCGTTGCGCGCATCCTCGCGGTGCCACTGGCTCATGATGAACAGCAGAATCAGCACGGACGGCAATTCACCGTAGGACCAGGCCAACGAGCCGGCCAGGACCTGGTCGGCCATCGGGTCAAGGTTCCAGCTGCCTGGCGGGGTGGCGAAAAACTCCACGACGGGTAGCGGAGCCATCATGACGATGACGCCGAAGAAGGCGTGCAACGGCATCTCGGGGACGATGTCGGCCAAGCGACTGCCGTAGGTTTGTTTGGCCGGCAACGGGTCGGCCGACAGCAACGGGATCGTGAACAGGATCCCGGAGGCCAAGAACAGCAGTTCCAGCCCGATGTGGCCGTACCAGGTGGGCAGCAACCGGTCGTCAAGTCCGCTGAGATACACCCCGTAGAAACTGACCAGGAACAACGGAACCAAGAAGGCAGGATGGATGGCGAGCCTGCCCCACCTCGAACGCAACCCCCACAGGGCCAGGCGCAGCACCACGGCGCCGGGCCCGCGATGGGGTGCAGCCCGCAGCAGCAAAGTGCCCGGGCTGCCCAGGACCAGCAGCGCGGGAACGAACATCATCAAAGTCAGCTGCTGGAACATGAACACGGAGAACATGCGCAACCCGTAGCCTTCAATTCCCGCGCCCATGATGACCGCTGTGACCGCGCACCCGGCGAAGAAGCACAGGGTCCGCCACACCGGCCACCGCCGGCGTGCCCTCCACAGCCGGGCCGCTCCGACCAAATACAACACAGCCAGCACCAGCGCGATGGCCGGGATGAGTGGAATTGGTTGCAACGTGGGGGCCAGGAAGTTCTCCAAGCTCGGCGGCTCGGACGGGACCCAGACCGGCCCGGCCATGTTGCGGTCAACCATGGTCACGGAAAGCATCGACTGCCATGAGGACATTTTTGCATGCCACAGAACGGTCCCGAGGTCCGGATCGGGCCCTGAGCCCAGGACCGGTCCAGGAGGGACGGGCCTGCCACGCCGGCCTCTCCCCGGACCTGCCCGCGATATTGGGGATCGGGGCCGAAGAGCCCCGGTGGATTCCGGTCCCCGGCGCACAGCTGGGCCGAGCATGGGAACCGGTTCACGTCTGGGCCCGTCAGCTTTTGCGCGGACCCGGCCACGGGTGCTGATCCTGGCGTGCGAACGGAGATCATGATGGGTTGCGGCGCTTCTCCAACAGGTCCTCCATGTACTTGATCTCCGAGGTCTGGCTGGTGGCGATCGATTGCGCCAGAGAGGTCACCACGGGGTTGTCAGTGTGCTCCAGGATGGCTTGGGCCATGGCTGCTCCGGCTTGGTGGTGGGGGATCATCAACTCGAGGTAGAGCCGTTCGGCCTCCTGGCCTTGGGCGTCCTCCAGCTCGGCCAGCTGCTCGGCGGTGGCCATGCCCGGCATTCGCGCGTCCGGACCAGGGCTCGTGGAGTCCATGCCGGGCATGGATGTGTGGTTCTGGTCGCCGTCGTCCATCCAGGCCATGGCCGGTTGGGATGAGGCCTGGGGCAATCCCCACACGGAGAGCCAGCCGTACATCTGCCCGGCCTGTTGTTGCTGGGTGCGGGAGATGTCGTATGCCAACCGGCGGATCTCCGGGTCTTCCGTACGGTCACGGACCAAGGAACTCATTTCCACCGCCTGCAGGTGATGGGTTTGCATGTCGCGGGCGAACCCGGCTTCCGGGCTGCCCTCCGCCGGGGTGGACGACGTCGGAGCGCTCAGCTGCCCCACCGCCCAGCCGGCCGCCACCAACAGCACGGCCGCCAGCACCAGCAGGACCCACCGTCCCCGGTGCCCTGCCGAGCTCCTGGAGGCGGCGCCGGTGGTGCTGGTGCTCATGCGACCCGGCTGGGGGCATCGATGCCGCCGGTGCAGGATGCCCCGGGCTCCGGGGCGTCGGGGGACTGCCAGTACTTGGTCACGAACTGCTCCAGGCGCTCATCTTCCGGGGAGTCCAGGGCGACCTGAGCCCCCCACGCCGAGATCATGATGGGGGCGCCCAGGTCCTCGTAGGGGGAGAGCACCACGTAGGTGTCCGGGACGGCCTGGCGTAACTCAGCCACCTGGTCCTCGGACAGGGCGGAGGGGTCGTAGGCGGCCCACACGGCCCCGTGCTCCAAGGCGTGCACGGCGTTCTCCTCGGGCACCGGCTCGGTGTAGACCCCGCAGTTGAGCCAGTCACTGGCGTGGTCCCCGCCCACCGGGGGGGACTGCTCGTAGTCCACCGCGGTCTCCACGTGGGAGTTGCCGAGGCCCTCGTAGGTCTGCAGCCCGGCGATCTCGATGTCCTCCCGCGCCTGGGGCGGGGGATCGTTGATCACCGCCACCGTCACCAGGGCCCCGACCGCCGCGACAGCCGTCACCGCGCCCGCGCCCGCCAGGAGCCGCCGCCTGCGGGTGGCCCGGGCATCGGCCGCCCAGTGCTGATCCAGCAGCGCAGCACGTTGCTGCCGCGCCCGCTCCGGGTCCGTACCGCCAGCCATGCGTCCTCCTTGAAAGGCCCAAAAAGGGTCTTGCTCCTCATGAACGGGCAGGACAGTAGCTCACTGCGCTGAGCCTTTCCTGCAAGGCCTTCTTCGGAAGATCGTCCACCATCCACTCCTGGACATGTCGGCGAGTGTGCATCCTCGAGCGCAGGAGAGGCGCGTCCTCGGTGGCTAACGGCGACGACGCAGAAGATCCAGGCCTGGGGCGGGATGTGAGGACCGGGTGCGCACTCCTTGCTGGTCGTTCAAAGAGGACGCACCCGGAGTATGTGATGCCTGAACCGGCTCAGCGTAGGCAAACCTGGACCGGCCCGGAGCCGACGTTGACGCTGTCGAGGACCGCCTGGTGGCCGTTCCGGCCGCCGTGCACGGCCTCGCCGCCGCCGGGATGGACCCCGATGTGGGCGCCCCCGGGGAGCAGTCGACGAGGACATCGGTCTGGGTCTGGACGGTGGAGACGCGGGCGCCGGACTCAAGTGGTCGGCCGGTTAGCCGCGGAAACTGGTTCAGGCCGCGCCCAGCGCATCACTCACCGCCCCAGTGCAGGCCTGATCCCGGACGGTGTCACCGAAACGACCGATGTCCGACGGGGGTGCTTTCGGAGAGGAGCACTCCCGCAGCAGGTGAAGGGCGCAGCAGGTGCGCGTGAGGTAGAGGCGGTCCGGCCCCGGGTGAGAGCGGTCCGGGGATCTGCTGCGGTGACCATGTGGGGCACCGCAGCAGCGAGTCCGGCTCAGCGGTAGGTGTAGTACCCGTCGACGGGCATGGCGTTGACGGAGTGGACGAAGGTGCCCTGGGTCGGGTTCAACGCAGAGACCATCTTGCCGCCACCGATGTAGATGCCGATGTGGTTGCCACCGTTCTGGGACACCAGGTCACCGGGCTGCGGGGTGGCGGTCGGGGTGGCCGCGGCGATCTGCTGGGAGCTGGTGCGGGGGATGTCGATGCCGTTCTGGGCGTAGACCCAGCCGGTGAATCCGGAGCAGTCCCAGGCCCCGAAGGAGGTCCCGCCCCAGACGTAGCCGGTGCCCACACCCTGCATGGCCGTGCCCACGATGCCGCCGGCGGCCGGGGCGAGTTCGGTGGTGGCGGTGGACTGCGGGCTCACGCTCGAGGTGGCGGCGCTCTGCTGCGGGGCCGGGGCCTGGTCGGCGGGGGCGGCGGGCTGCGCGGCGACCGGGGCCTGGTAGGTGTAGGAGGCCAGATCGGCCATCGCCGAGGCCGGAGCCGCATAGGAGGACCCGGAGGCGGCGGGGATCTCGGCGTAGGCCTGGGCCGGAGCGATGGAGCCCACCAGTGCTGCGCCGGCGGCGGCGACGACGGTGGTGGTGCGCACGGCGCGCGAGGAGGTCTCGGCGCGGTGGCGGGCAGTGTTCTGCGTGAAAAGCGACATGGGTGGATTCCTCCCTTTGCCTACGAGGTGAGCTGTCGGATGCGGGTGGGAGACACCCGGCCGCAGAACGCACGCGCTCTGCACGGCTTAACCCCAAGGCCCCGGTACACCGGGACCGGTAATGGTTCCCCCGCTTCTGCCAAGCGATTTCTCTTCAGGAACCCCGGGCACCGGCAGAACTCGGCGATGTGCCACGGGGGCGCCAAGAAGATCAGCTCTCGGCACGCGGAGGACGATACAGGGCCCACCCCCTAATGTCACGTTTTGGTCACGGCCGCTGATCGGGTGGTCGCCTTGGTTGCCGAGGGTGCTCAGCACCGTGTTCCCGACCCAGCGGAGCTTCGTTTCGAGCGGGAACGTCAGGGTGTTCACCGTTAGCGGGGGCGTGGCCGGGGAGAGTCCCTGGTGGGCCCGAAGATGCACACCCTCGGCACGCCTGCGGCGGCCTGTCAGCACTGGGAGACCGCCGGTGGCTGCGGTGGGCGGTTTACGCGCGTAGGGTAAGAAAAGCGATCGAGGCTCTCGGGCGGTGGCTTCGGAGAATATCGGGAGGATAAATTCAGCGCGCACTCATATCTGCCGTAATCCGCCATCCGCCATCCGAACGAAGCACATTTCTTCATCGAATCTTCATGCCTTCAGCGTGTAGAGGAAGAACGGGCACGCTCAAGGGCAGGACAGGAATCGATGTGTTCGCCGGCAGGTGATTCGACTGCATGGCCTTAGGGGCACGCCCGGGGGTCAGTGTTCAGACGGCATCGACACGGCCGCCTCCAAGACGTTGATTCCGTTTGCGGCAACGGGAAATCCGGAGGATGCTTCGTCTGCTGCTTCCTCGATACTGCCGGTATATCCGGGCAGGACCAGGGCGCACCCCAGGACGAGGGCGGTGCTGGTGCGCTTCACAGGGGGCCTCCAACCGGCGGGGCGAGCGGGCAACGGCATCGGCCGCTCGAGACGCCAACAAGATATCCGCCTCGCCGTGGCGACGCCTGCCATGCCCTTGCGAAATGACCGCCTCCTACCCGAGGGGGTGGTCGTTGCGGTCCATCTGCCAGTCGGCCAGGTCCACGGAGACCGCCGCGGCGGCGCCGGCCCACAGAGAGAAGTCGAGCCATTTCCCGCTGAGCTGGAACCGGTCGTCGCTCACGGTCGGTCCTGCCCGGCGGGCCCGCCTTGGCCGAGCGGGACGGTGTCCTTCCAGAAGCCCTGGGCGCGGAGGAACCTCTCGAGGTTCTCGCGGTGGTCGGGGCACGCCAGCCAGCTCTTGCGGTGGTGTGGGGTGTGGATGCGCGGGTTGTTCCAGCGGATCCGCCACGCAGCGTCCGCGCCGCAGCCCTTGCGGGAGCACTGCAAGTTGTCGGGTCCGGCCGGTGGTGCCGCGGATCCGTGCGGGGACAGCGATCTGAGCCGGTCGGTCTCCACGGCGGTCGTGCTCCTCAGGGTACTCGGGCAGGCTCACCGGACAGCCCCGCGTCAGGCTCAGGCCGCGCCGCGGCGCCGGGAGGTGTCGTCCTCGACAGTAGCGGAGGAAGCCGGGTTCCCGCTGGGAGCAACCGTGCTCCCAGGGCCTGATGTCGCGGTCTGCGGGGCTCTCGTTGCGGTGTCTTTCCGTCGTCGCCGTGACCGGTGATGGACTCACCCGCCAACACGGGGTGAAGTGACCCCCCGTCATCAGGACACCCACGGCAGTGTGGCCCCTGCTCAGCGTAGGATTCCCGCTTTGACTTCGAAGTCGTTTGTATAGTTTTCCTCAAGATGGCGTGAAGATTCCCCATAACTTGCCCTCTGGTAGCTGTACGGGCTGTTCTTCCGGACCGGTGAGGGCATAGTTTGCGAGTGAGAACACCCCGTTCTCATCACCCCGTGCACGGGCGTTAGGGTGCCCCAGTCTTTGCTCCCCTTAGGCTGGGGCACCCGTCGATAATGTGGAGAAGCGACGTAGCCCGGACCGAAGAATCCGACGGATCCGAGACTGGCTCGCGGGCCCTCAATTGGTAATCCGAGGGCAAGACCCCCGACCCCTCTCCGGTGAGCATCATCATCCCGGTGCTCTCGCTGGTCATCATGCCGGTGCTGGTCGCGGTCAAGAAGAAGGCCGGCACGGCCCTGGGGGACGACCTGATCCTGGCTGGTGCCGCCGAGACCGGGATTTGCGCGCTGCTGTCCGTCTCCACTCTGACTGGGCTGATCCTCTTCCCGCTGACCGGCGCGGCGTGGGTAGACCCGGTGGCCGGGCTTATCCTCTTCGCCTTCGCCCTCCCCGAGGGCAAGGAGTCCGGGGCGAGCTTGTCGAGAGCGACGACGAGGACGAGGACGAGGACTGATCGACATCCCGTTCCACCACGCTGGTCACGATCACCACGCAACGCTGAGGGGCCTTGTGTCTGGCAGGGCCCTCAGCTGTCCCCGGCGGGGTTGCGCATCCAGGACACAACACCCACTGCCTTACATGTGGTGGATTAGCGGTTGGGCTTCGCCGAGGCCCTGTGGAGCAGGCGAGCAGGGCAAGGGGTACTGCACCTGGGTGGGAGAGACGTGGATACGTCTACCACGATGGGTTTGATGGTTTTCACCGTCATGCTCCTCCAGCGCTGTCAGCACTGGCTCGACGAGACCGCCCAACGCGACCTCACAGCGCCTTGACGCCAATAGAGCATCCACTCTGCAGGGCGCAACCTCGCTGGATGCACGGAGGCATATCAATGCAAATAGGTACATATTGGGGGACGGCGCAACCCGGAAGTGGGGGCACACCGGGAGGCCCGTCGTTGCTAACGTGAATGTTGGCGGGTATTCGGGGGAATACGGGCTGGTGTCCCCGAATGCTGCGCCCACGGGATCGTGTCCCATGCGCCAATCAGGATCTGGGAGTCCCACGGCGGTGGGCGAACGTGCCGACCAACAATCGATGAGGCAGCAACTGCCGAGCCAGTGGGGGAACACATGCTTAAGTACCAGACTCAGACGGACAAGCGGGGCGAGATCGAGATCCCGGTCAGCGGCATCCGGGTGACACCGATGGACACCAATGAGCTGCACCGGTGGATTGCGGCCACCTGGGAGGAGCGGCGCAAGACCGTGATTCTCGGCCACAATCTGCACAGTCTCTACACGTGGGAGGTCAACCCGACGTTCCGCGCTTTCTACGACAAGGCCGACGTGGTGCTGACGGATGGCTTTCCCATCCTGAAAATGGCCAAGTGGTGCTCCGGGCGGCCGCTCAGCGCCAGGCGCCACCGTATCGGCACCATGGATTGGTTGCCCGGCCTGATCCGGAGCACCCCCGTGCGGCGCGTGGCCGTCATTGGCGCGAGCCCCGAAAGCAACGCCGCCACGGTTGCTCTCCTCCGTGCGGGGGACCCCGAGCGCACGGTCGAGGGCTGGCCCGGCGAAGGGTGGAACCTCGCACTCGAGGACCGCATCGTCGGAACCCTCCAGGAGTTCCGGCCGGACTTCGTCATCGTGGGCCTGGGGATGCCGCTGCAGGAGGAGTTCCTGAGCCGGCACTGGGAGGAGTTGCCCACGGCGATCTATGCGGCCGTCGGCGGGGTGATCGACCAGTACTCCGGGATCCAGAAATCGGCTCCGCGCTGGCTCGGGCCCCTGGGCCTGGAATGGGCCTACCGGCTGGCCACCCAGCCGCGGCGGCTGGGCCACCGGTACCTCGTCGAACCGTGGATCCTCGCCTATCTCCTGGCGGCCAAGGCTGTCCGGCAGGGCACCAGAGGGGCGGACGCCAGTTCCTGAGCCGGCCGTGAGCGGTGAGCGGAGACTGTCCGTCCCGGCCCACCGTCTCGTGTCGGAGTGCATCAACAACGCTGCGGGTCAGTGCAATTCGTCCGCGGACCGGAGCGGGACCCGGCTCCCGCTCCGGTCCGCGGCCGACGCCTCCAGGGCGTCCAGCATCGCGTCCTCCTCGTCCTCACAGGTGGGGCGGGAGCGCCGGCGCTGCGGCCGGGGGCGCATGAGCGACCTGAGGTGGGCGGGCATGTCGTCGGCCATCTCGAGCTGGCGGACGACGAGCTCCTCGTCGCCCTCGCCGATGTAGTTGCCGTCCTCGTCGTAGAACCGTGCGAGCCGGCGCTCCATCTCCTGGGCGAACTGGCGGTCCCAGGCGTCGTTGCGGGCCTGCTGGCGGGCGGCGTAGCCCCAGGCCACGAAGAACAGCGCCGCGAACGCGTACCACTGCAACGAGTAGGACAGGTGCGGCCCGGAGTCGGTCTCCGGCTCCGGAGCCGGCGCGGGGGCCGCCGCGGGGGCCGGGTCCTCGGCGAAGACCTCGCCGTAGGCCGCCGTCCCGTTCGGCCGGTCCCAGCGCTCGCGCAGCTCCTCGAGGTCGATCGAGGCGATCTGGCCCGCGGGGGCGCCGCGGCTGACGGCCGGCTCCCCGGGCTGGAGCCGGGCGGTGACCGTGACCCGGCCGGCGGGCGGGGTCGGCACCTCGTCCGGCATCCCGTTGGCCGCCTCGCCCGTGGGGATCCAGCCGCGGTCGAGGACCACGACGTCCCCGTCCTGCGTGCGGAACGGGACGAGGACCTCGTAGCCGACGCGGCCGTCCTGCGGCCTGTTGCGGACCAGCACCTGGTCCTGGGGCAGGTACTCGCCCGTGAGCTCGACCGGGCGCCAGGTGAGGGAAGGGTCGTGGGCGGCGAACTGCTCGACGGCGGCCGCACCGGCCAGGGGCTCGGCGCGGTAGTTCTGCGTGATCTTGGCGTTCTCACCGACCAGGTGGTCGTTGCGGTCCATCTGCCAGCCGCCCAGGTACACCGAGACCACGGCGGCGGCGCAGGCGAGGAGGAAGAAGCCCAGCCACTTGCCGCTGAGTAGGAAACGGTAGGTGCCCATGTCAGAGCCCACCATCGGCCCGGCAGCCCTGGCAGAAGAGTGGCGGGGAGCCCGGCCCCACCGGGAGGAGAGCTGCGGCGCCGCGCGGTGACAGCGATACGAGTAGGTCGAACTTCACAGCGGTCGTGCTCCTCAGAGTGCGCCGTCGGGCTGACCGGACGGTCGGCGGCGGCCCCAGGAGCACGGCTGTCGCCGCACTCCTGGGGCCTGTGCTGTAGAGCATCTGCCGGCCCGGCGTGGGGGAATCAGTTCTTGCGGCGGCGACGGGACATCAAGCCCAGTAGCCCGATCACGGCCAGGGCCAGCACCACCACGGTGGCGCCGACGGCCCATCCGGAGAAGCTTCCGGAATTCTCCTGTACGGCCGCGTCCTGGGCTTGGGCGGAGCTGTCCGAGCTGTCGGCGCCCTCACCGGTCGGGGTCTCGGTCGGGGTGGTGCTGAGGGTGGGGGCCGGGGTGGTGATGTCCACACTGTCACCCACCTCGTAGGTGTAGGTGCCTTCGATGGGGTGGCCGTCGCTGGAGACCACCCGCCAGACCACCTGGTAGGTCCCGTCTTGGGCGCCGGTGTCGGCCAGGGGCTGGATCACCTGGGAGCCGTCGCGCTCGAGCGGGCCTTCGGTCACGGACTGCCCCTCGGAATCGGTCACCAGCACCTGGTGGCCGATATCCATGATCTCCCCGCTGTAGGTGAGTTCGATCTCCTCGGGGGCGGTTTCCAGCACGGCGTCCTGCTCGGGGGAGGTGCTCAGCACTTCGTCGTGGGCGGCGGCGGGGGCCAGCCCCAGGGCGGTCAGGGCGCCTACCGCGCCCAGGGTGGCGGCGGTACGGCGCAGGGCAGAAGTAGTGGTCAGCATGGCGCAGGATTCCCTTCGGAGGGCAAGAAATGTGTGGGTCAGACAGAGCCGCCGAGCCCGTTGCCGGGGTGGCGGCGCGTACGTCGTCGAGTCGGTCTTGCCCGCCCACGGCCACTGCCGGCCCCGATCTGGGGCACCGTGTTCAGCAGGTGGACAGCCGGGCGAGCCCGGTCGAGAGCGGAAGACTCCGACGACGGGCTGCCGGTGGTCCGCGGTGGGATCGCACCGGACGCAGCAACGACTGATCCGTCAGCGTGTGCGGGCGCCCCTGTGGCACAGGCCGGGGCCGGTGCACCACGACGGGAACGGACAGGACCCGCCACAGCTGGCGGACGCGCAACCGCAGGGTGTCCAACAGCGCCACGACGGCCTTTTCGCCGTGGCGCAGAAACCCGTATGTGCCCGCCGCGGCCAGCAAGTGGAAAGCCAGCATGTCGAGGCCTCCGTGCACCCCGTGAGCCTGCGGCTGAAGTATGAGGAGCGGACCCCCGAGAGGGTCGGCCCCCACGGTGTGGTGGGGCGCGCCACCCACGGCGGCCACGGGTCCGGCGACGGTGAAGAGCCAATGAAAAACGCCCTGGCTGATGGCCACGCCGACGAGCAACGAACAGCGGGAAAGGACCCGGCCGGCCAAAGCCATGCAGACCGGCCCGGACAGTGCCAGGGACAGCAGCACCAACAATGCCGGAGGGACCTCCCCGCCAGCGGCCAGGTGCGAGGCAGCGGCGAAGGCGGTGGCAATCGCCGCCCCGGCCCACCCGCGGGCCAGGCGGCGCGTCCGTGCGCTCACGCCTCCACCCCCTCAGCTCATCAGTTGGTCGACCTGGCGGTCCCATTATGTGGCCGCCCTGGACGGCCCCACCAAATCGACAGATCCTGGAGATGGGCATCGGCCGGGTCTGGACCGCAGTGCATTTGACGCCCTCAGTCGCCAGGGTGCCGTAAAGACCGCGGCTTCCTGCAGGATCCTGGCTCAGGGGCGTCTCGTGTTCTCGTCCCGCTCGGCGAGTCCGGCCATCATCGCGTTGTAGGCCTTGAGCTCGGCGTCGTCGGTGCGGTCCGCCTGGCGGTCCACGCGACGGTTTTCCTTCTTGCCTTCGATCGCCCACATGATCGCCACGACCACGGCAACGACGACGGTGGGGAACTCCCCGATCCCCCACATCAGGGCCCCGCCGAACTGCTGGTCCTCGATCGGGCTGCGGCCCCAATCCCGGCCCATGTTCGCGAACCACCACGCCTGCAGCAGGGTGTCGGAGCCCATCAGGGCCACCCCGACGAAGGCGTGGTAGACCATCGTGGCCAGCAGCAGAATCAGGCGCATCATGTGGCCGGGGCGGTACGGGATCGGGTCGATGCCGATCAGCACGAGCATGAACAGGTACCCGGTGATCAAGAAGTGGGTGATCATGAACACGTGCCCCACGTGGTACTGCAGGGTGAACCCGAACAGTGGCGTGAAGTAGAAGATGACGATCGAGGCCGCGAAGTTCACCCCGGCGAAGATCGGGTGCGTCACGATCTTGGAGAACGTGGAGTGCACCAGGGCCAGGATCCACTCGCGCGGCCCGCGGGTACCGTCCTGGCGGGGCTCCAGGGCCTTGAGCACCAGCGTCACCGGCGCACCCAGGACCAGGAAGATCGGCACCACCATCGTCAACATCATGTGCTCGACCATGTGCGCGGAGAACAGCACCAGGCCGTAGACGGCGACCCCACCGGAGGTGACGTAGAACAGCACCGCCAGCCCGATCAGCCAGGAGAGGCTGCGCAGCACCGACCAGGAGTCCCCGCGCCGGCGGACCTGCACGAACGCCCACAGGTAGAGGGCGGCGAGGAAGACCACTACCGCCAACCAGAGCGGGTCCACCCGCCAGGTGGTGAACCAGGCGGCGGCGGTGGGCTGGGGAGGCAGTGGGTACCAGGTGAGGATCTCGGCCGGGGTGGCATCCGGGGCGATCTCCTCGGGCACCGGTGGGGCGGTGCGGGACAGGGCTACGGCCACGCCCATGACCGCACCCATGACCAGTACCTCCCCGGCCACCAGTTGCCACACGGCACGCGTGGCGGTGAGGCGGCCGGCCTGCAGGGCCGGGATCAGCCACCGGCGGTGAGCCACCCCCGCCAGACCCAGCCCCAGGGTCAGGGCGGCCTTGAGCAGCACCAGCTGCCCGTACGGGCTGAACAGCTGTTCCCAGGATCCGATGCGCACCGCCGCATTGATGGTCCCGGAAAGAAACACCAAGAAGAAAGCGCCGAAGGCCACCGTGGAGAAGCGCCGCAGCACCACGGCGGCTATCGGCACCTGACGTCGAGCACCAGCGCCGCGGCCGGCCCCTGCTGGCAGGCTGCCGGTGCCGGCATCCGATCCGCTCAGCTGCGGGGAGAGCCAGGCGAGCACCACCAGCCCGCCGGTCCACAGACACACGCCCAGCAGGTGCAGGCCCAAGGAGTTCACCGCACCCATGTGATCCGTGCCTCCGGAGGCGTGACCGGTCAGGGCCATCGCCACCAAAGCCGTGCACGCCAGGCCGAAGGTGAGCAACAGCCCCATCAGGGCCCGGACGCCGAAGACCAGGGTGGTGACCACGGCAGCGGCCACCACGGTCGCCGCCTGCGCCTGCCCCAGGGAAAGATCCGTGGCGTAGTACAACAGCTGCTGCGCGTAGGCCTCGTCCCCACCCACCGGCACCCCCGCCACATCGGAATAGGACAGCACCAGCACCGCGACGGCAGTCACCGTCCACACCACCGACGCCACCTCGGCCAGACCCATCGTGGCCGTGAACAGGGGGTGCTCCGCCTCCTGGCCCCCGTTGCGCCCGTCTGCGCGGCGGCGGAACCCACCACGTGTTTTCGGCACGACCCCCAGAGCGAAGAGCAGGGAACCCAGCACCACGACCAAGGCGCTGTTGTGCACCACCTCGACCACGGGCAGACCCCAGCGCACCAACGCCCCCGGGTCAGCCGCCAGACGAGCGGCCCCCGAGCCGCTGTAGAACATCGCCAGAATCAACACCACCAAGGCCACCACCAAGGCAACAACGAGCTGCCACGGCCTCACCTGGTGACCGCCCCGCCTGCCCAGCCCGGGGTGCGCCTGCCCGGTGTGCTCGGGCGTTCTCGTGCTCATGAGCTGATCTCCTTCACCCGCCGCTGCAGAAGGGGAGGCGGGTTGCCTCCATTGTCCCTGCCGGGCACCCCACACCAGCCCCACAGGATCGGCTCTGCCCCTCAGCAGGTCTCAGTGACGGCCTTCTGGGCTGCGCCGGGAATCTCGCCGCCCCGTACGCAGTGTCTGGGTGGCTCGGATATCGGCGGGTGACCAGCAAATTTTCCAAGTACTGGATCTCGGACGGCTGGCCGGTAACGATCGACTGAGCCAAGGAGGTCACAGCAGGACCCTCCGTGCACCCCGGGATGGCGGCAGCCCCGCCGGGGCCGGCCCGGTGGTGGGAATCCTCAACTACAGGTCCCCTCTTCCGGCCTCTGCCCTCTCAGCGTCCTCGAGGTCGGCGAGCTGCTGGGGGATGCCCAGCATCGCCGCAACGTTTGGTGGGGCGACCAGGGTGAATCCGGGAGGCCGACCGTGGCCGCCGCCCTCGTCCAGCCATGCCAGGACCGGCTGGGTCGACACCGACGGTCATCCCCACACCGAAAGCCACCCGCCCGTGGGCCTGGCCTGTTGGTGGTGGGTGTCGGCCATAACGGACTGGGCACGCAAGAAGGGCGTGCCCATCCACGAAAGGATGGTTCACGCCCTCAGCCCCGGAGCTCTCCGCCGCGCACAGTCTGCACTGCGCACAGCGGTTTCCGCAGTGCCCCCGAGCTCCTGACATCGCCCCAGGCGGGGAGCAATGTCCATCTAGATACTTCCCGGTCCTTGGCGGGACCAACGCCAGTCTTGCCCTTCTATTTTACTTCTCCCTCCTGATCGCGAGCTAGGGTCATGCCCCTAACGGTTTGAACCAGCTCGTGCTAAACCCGGCAGATTGTCGACACACGGGTCTTCCGAGCTCAAGGGGACTCGCATGACTCGACAGGACGTCGTCCGCCAGCGTCAGGCCACCCGCCGCCTGGCGGTGCTGCGCCAGGGGGAGGTCTGGTCGGACGGAGTTCTGGACAACCCCGCACCGGACCCACGGGTCTCACACCGCGTCGGCTACCTGGTGGGTCAGTAAGTTTCGTCGCGCCGTACGGCAGGCCTTCGGATTGGCTCGTGTGCACCCCTGGGTGTACCGGGGAAATCCACCTCCGGGTGGACGTTGCGCAACGACCTGGCCGACATGCTTTAGATGTCGGCCCACCAAGAATTAGCCCCCACATCGGGGGCAGGGACTCTGGCACACTCAATCCCCGCATCTCGCCAGGAGATCAAAATGTCTTCCACTCCCGCATCGTCCACGCCTACCGCCAATCTCAGCAGCCGGCGGTTCTTCTCCAAGGCTATTTTGTCCATGGCCTCGCTCACCTTGGCCGCAGGCGGCCTCGCCACCCTCGGTGCACCGGCCCAAGCCGCGGCCACACCGACCACCCAGGTGCAGTCCGCCGCGGTGGAGACCCAGGGTCAACAGCAGCAGAAGGGCTGTGATGTGGATGCTTACAAGCCGCATTACAAGAAGTATCAGGGGAAGCATTACGCCGCGTTCCCCTTCAAGGTGAAGTGCGACAAGGGCTACACCAAGGTGCAGGTGAAGCAGTACTACTACGCCGAGGACAAGCACGGTAATTCCCATGAGCACGGCAGCGACTACTACCAGTACAGCTTCAACCACCACGGCGGTGAAACCTGGGGCGGGGGACAGTGGCGCCACGTCAATCACCACCAGGACAAGAAGGTGTACCACGTGGTCAAGTACCGCTACTGGGACGGTCATGGTTGGTCGGACTGGTACAAGGATGTGAGCCACAAGACCAGCCTCGGGCACTGATCGGGCTCTGGTGGGGGCCAGCCGGCTCGCGGCTGGCCCTCACTCTTCGACCGCGGCGAGGGCCTTCTCCGCACACCGCCGTAGCGGATCACGGCGCCCCGCAGCATCCCGTCTTGCACTACTCGCGAAAACTAGTTCTGGGGCGACGGAACCAGGACTGAACCGTGCGGGTCTCGGGGGTCGAACTCCTTGGGCAGCGGCACGGTTCCGTCCCCTCCACGTAGAGGGTGTCCTTCGCGCCGTCGCGAAGATGGCGGGAGGGAAGCTTTGCCGTTACGGGTGAGGGCTGAAGCCCACGGGATGGAGGGGCAGGAGGGGAGCCACCCTGTCGGACCCCTTTTCACAGCCGATTTCCAGGGACCAGGCCGTCCTGGGTGAGGTGTTAGATCAGGTACTCCACTCTGCCAACCACGGATGCCGGTTGGTGACCATCGCCTGCGCTACGGAGCACACGGTTGGACTGTCCGATCAGCCAAGGAGCCTCAGCGTGCACTGGGTCTGCGCTCTGCGATGGCGGACCAGCCGGTCCGCCGGATCGCTGTCATGAGAAGATTGGAGCATGTCATACCCTGCGACGCTCGGCGCCTTTCCGCCCAATGAATCCCGCGGCGCCCAGGGGACGTCGCCGGACGGACTTGTCGAGGACCCTCCCGCGAAGGTCGACCCGAAAACGGTCTTGTACGAGGAGAGATTGTCTGCCGCGTGGTGGATGTGGTTGCTCGTGCTCTTCGCGGGTCTGGTGGGTCTGATCGCCCTGGCTCCGATCAATATGTGGGTCGGGGCGGCGGTGGGGGCTGTGGTCGCCGGCGGCACTGCCGTGGCGTTGATTGCCTCGAGCACCGGGATCGTGATCACTGGGGAGTCGTTGCAGGTGGGGCGCGCTCGTATTGAGCGCCGATTCGTGGGTGAGGCTGAAGCGTTTCGCGGCAGCGCCGTGCAACGGGTGCGCGGCCCTGAACTGGACGCCCGCGCTTACATGAACTTCCGCGTTTCCGTGGGCCCGGTGGTGCGTATCCAGATCATCGATCCCGTGGACCCCACCCCGTATTGGTTGACCTCGACCCGTCATCCGGAGCGCATCGTCGAGGTGCTCTCCGCCGGCTGAGCTCGGAACCCGTCGGGGGATTCTCCGGTGACCAGCTCTCAGAGGCTCCGCTGAGTGTTGAGGGTGGGGGTCACCCAGATGGCTTCGGCTTCCGTCGGTGCCAGCTTGATCGCGGTGTGGTGATACTCCGGTACACCGGTCGTTCCGCTGGCTTCCTGGGCGATGACACGAAAAGCCCCACCCGGCACGAGGCCGCAGTCGCGGAACCGGGTGAGGCGTTGTGGGTCGGCATCGGAAAGACGAATGATCTCGTATCCTCCCGGCTTCGCCTCAGTGAGTCGAGTGGTATTGAGCGGGCGGCGGGTGCGCCCCTGCGCGGTGGGGATCGGGTCTCCGTGCGGGTCGGCCGTGGGGCGACCCAGCTGGGCGTCGATGCGTTCGATCATGGCGTCGGAGGCGGCATGCTCGAGACGTTCGGCCTCGTCATGGACCTCCTCCCACGGATACCCCAGCGTGGTGGCCAGGAAGGTCTCCAGCAACCGGTGCCGGCGCACCATCGCCACCGCGTACGCGCGCCCCTGAGGGGTGAGGGTGACGGGTTTGTAGGGCTGGTACTCGACGAGCCCCTGGCCGGCCAATCGTTTGACCGTGTCGGTGACGTTGGGGGCAGAGGTCCCCATCCGTGTCGCCAAGGCTGTGGTGGTGATTGGCGGGTCGCCCCATTCGGTGGCCGACCAGATCGCCTTGAGATAGTCCTGGGCGACCGGGGTGATCTCACTCAAGTCCATAGGACCCACGCTATCGAGTGCCGCACCGGAGCTGCCGGGCCCATTCAATCGGCTCCGGTGACGGTCAGGATGATCAGCGCCACGTTCAACGACACGATCAGGGCCACGACCACCCAGGCGGCGACGGTCAGAGCCACCTTGTTCACGAAGACCCCCATCAGGGCGCGGTTGCTGCTCAGCCGCACTAACGGGATCAGAGCGAAAGGGATGCCCAGGCTCAGCAGCACCTGGGACAGCACCAGCGCCCAGGTCGGATCCACTCCGACCGCGATGATGGCCAAGGCGGGGATCAAGGTGATCAGCCGACGGACGAACACCGGGATGCGCAGGTGCAGCAAACCGCCCATGATTGCCGACCCGGCGTAGGAGCCCACCGAGGTCGAGGCCAGCCCGGAGGCCAGCAACCCGATGCCGAAGGCGATCCCGACGGCCGGGCCCAGGGCGGCGGTGATCGCCGCATGGGCTCCTTCGATGCTGTCGGTGCCGGGCACCCCGGCGAGGTTGCCCGCGGCCAGCAGCAGCATCGCGATGTTCACCGACCCGGCCACGAGCAGGGACAGCAGCACGTCCCACCGGGTGGCGGTCAACAGCCGGGGCAAGGCCTCGGTGGGCACGGAGTGCCCGTGGCGGTCCCGGGCCAGGGCGGAGTGGGCGTAGATGGCGTGGGGCATCACGGTGGCCCCGAGCATGCTCGCGGCCAGCAGCACCGTCGGGGTGCCCTCGAACCGCGGGACGATCCCGGCGACGGCCTCACCCCAGGACACGGGGCCGAAGAACAGGCCGGTGACGAAACCGGCGGTGACGATCGCCAGCAGACCGGTCACGACGAACTCGAAGAACCGGGGGCCGCGGTGGGTCTGGAGGACCAGCAGCAGCATCGAGATCACCCCGACGATCACGCCCCCGGCCAGCAGAGGGATCCCGAAGAGGATGTGCAGGGCGATCGCCCCACCGATCACCTCGGCCAGATCCGTGGCCGCGGCCACCAGCTCGGCCTGGACCCAGTAGGCCAGTCGCCGGCCCCGGGGCAGACGGTCGCCCAACAACTCGGGCAGACTCGATCCGGTGACCAGCCCGACCTTGGCCGAAAGGTATTGGATGAGGACCGCCATGCCGTTGGCGGCCACCAGCACCCACACCAGCAAGTACCCGTACTGGGCGCCGGCGGTGAGGTTCGCCGCAACGTTGCCCGGGTCCACGTAGGCGACCGCGGCCACGAAGGCCGGGCCCAGTAACCACGGCAGCGGCTGCCGGCGCACCCACCGCTCCCCGGGGGAAGAGGTGGCAGTGCGTGTGGAGCCGGTGCGCCCCGTCCCGATCCTCATAGAAAGTTAACCTATACGAACTTTTCGCTGCGGGGAACCGGAAGCCTGACTGCCGGGCACGCTCATGATTTCCCGGGCTTCGCCTCCACGAAAGGTGGATGGCATCGACGGCCGATCACAGTGGCGCGGAACGTCAGAGGTGCGGGCTTCCCGGAGCGGGTGAACTGCCGGCCAGTGGCGGTGGCACGACACGCTCAGGATCTCGGCTTACCCGGGGTTGCGCGGCGGAGCCGGCCGAGGCCGGGCACGAACCGGCCGGTGGCTGCGGCATAGGAGGCGTATACCTGTCGGTGGGTGCGCAGCAGGTAAGGCTCTTCGACGAGACGGACCTGTAGCTCGACGGCCACCAGCAGGCACAGCAGGGCTGCTGCACTGACCGCGGTGGGCACCAGAAGGGCCAGGCCGGCCATGGTGGTGAGCATCGCCGTGAAAATAGGGTTGCGCACCACGGCGAAAGCCCCGGTGGTGACCAGTTCTGTCCGTTCGGTGGCGTCGACGCCCACCCGCCAGGAGGCGCCCATGCCGGCCTGGGCGGCCAGTACACCGAAGAACCCCACGATGGTGATGAACGCCCCGGCCCAGGTGAAAGCCGCTGGTAGTCGGGGCGCGGCCACGGCGCCGGTGAGGGCGAGGACAGGCCCTGCTGCGCCGAGGACCAGAGCGATCGCGAAAAGTATTCCGCCCCACCACTCAGCAGAGCCAGGCGCCCCGCTCAACCCGCGGAAACCGGTGGACCCGGTGCGGCGCCGATGGATCCACGACCGCGCACCGAAGGCCACCGCCAGGCCGGCCAGATACAGGCTCAGCGCCAGAGCCGCGGCCATCATAGTCCTCCTCGATCAGGCTCATTCCAGCCCCCGGGCTGGCCCTGGCGAGGCGTGGAGGCATACTCAAACCACCCCCTAACAGTACACGGAAACCTGTACTTTTAGGGGGGAAGCGTGGTGACCCTTGCCCACATCTCGCCCCTGTCCCGGTGTGCCGTAGCGCAACTTCACCACCGGCGTTGGGCAGATGTCCCTGGATGAGTGGCGCCCGGTTCGTTTCGCCGTCGACCAGTAGAACTCGGCCGGGAGGTGAAGCGGACATGCCATCTCCCTTTTTCGGAGAAGCCCCGTGGTGTGTCGGCGACCAGCAGGAGCCTCGTCCCTTTTCGGTTGCAGGGCCAATCCGCCCCTCCCGTGCCGCAGCACTACGAGGGTTTCCCTGGCCGTCACCGCACCGATGAAGATCCTGGCAGCGAGAAAATTATTCCTTCCGCGTGGCGATGGCGGCGTCGTCGACCGGGGACTGCTGCGGGGACTCCGCGGCCAGCTCCGGGTGGTGCAGGTCCAGCGCCGGCCGCTCGGAGCGGATGCGCGGCAGCGAGGTGAAGTTGTGCCGCGGCGGCGGGCAGGACGTCGCCCACTCCAGGGATCCGCCGAAGCCCCAGGGGTCGTCGACCTCGACCTTGGTGCCGTTGCGCCAGGTGGTGTAGACGTTCCAGAACCACGGGATCATCGAGACGCCGAGGAGCATCGCCCCGACCGTGGAGATCTGGTTCATCCAGGTGAAGTTGTCCTCCGGCAGGTAGTCCGCGTAGCGCCGGGGCATCCCTGAGACCCCGAGCCAGTGCTGGATCAGGAAGGTCATGTGGAAGCCGAGGAACAGCAGCCAGAAGTGGATCTTGCCGATCCGCTCGTTGAGCATCTTGCCGGTGAACTTGGGCCACCAGAAGTAGAAGCCGGCGAACATGCCGAACACCACGGTGCCGAAGATGACGTAGTGGAAGTGGGCGACCACGAAGTAGGAGTCATTGAGGTGGAAGTCCAGCGGCGGGGCAGCGAGGATCACCCCGGTCAGGCCGCCGAAGAGGAAGGTGAACATGAACCCCAGGACCCACAGCATGGGGGTCTCGAAGGTGATCGAGCCCTGCCACATCGTGCCGATCCAGTTGAAGAACTTCACCCCGGTGGGTACGGCGATCATCATGGTCATGAACGCGAAGAAGCTCAAGAACACGGCTCCGGTCACGTACATGTGGTGGGCCCACACGGTCACCGACAGCGCGGCGATGGTGATGGTCGCGAACACGAGGCCCTTGTAGCCGAACAGCGGCTTGCGGGAGAACACCGGGATGATCTCGGAGACGATGCCGAAGAACGGCAGCGCCAGGATGTAGACCTCGGGGTGGCCGAAGAACCAGAAGAGGTGCTGCCACAGCACCGCCCCGCCGTTGGCCGGGTCGAAGATGTGCCCACCCAGGGTCCGGTCCATGCCGAGGGCGAACAGTGCAGCGGTGAAAGGCGGGAACGCCATGATCACGAGCAGCGAGGTGATGAGCGTGTTCCAGGTGAACAGGCCCATCCGCCACACGGTCATGCCGGGGGCGCGCATCGCGATGATCGTGGTGATGAAGTTGACCGCGCCCATGATCGTGCCGAAACCGGACAAAATCAGGCCGAACACCCACAGGTCACCACCGGAGCCTGGGGTGAAAGAAGCGTTGCTCAGCGGTGCGTAGGCGTACCAGCCGAAGGAGGCCGCGCCCTGCGGGGTGAGGAAGCCGGCGGTCGCGATCAGCGAGCCGAACAGGAAGAACCAGAACGCCAGGGCGTTGAGCCGCGGGAAGGCGACGTCGGGGGCGCCGATCTGCAGGGGGACGATGACGTTGGCGAAGCCGACGAACAGCGGGGTGCCGAACATCAGCAGCATCAGCGTGCCGTGCATGGTGAACAGCTGGTTGTACTGCTCCTTGGTCTCCAGGATCTGCATGCCCGGGGCGAAGAGCTCGGCGCGGATCAGCAGCGCCATGACGCCGGCGAGGCAGAAGAAGGCGAAGGAGGTGATCAGGTACATGTACCCGATCGTCTTGTGGTCGGTGGAGGTCAACCACTGCACCACCATCCGGCCTTTGGAGCGCGGCACGACCGTCGGGTGGGCTGTGCTTCGGAGCTGGTCGGCGGTGTAATCATAAATAGCCATGCGGTCTCCTCGGGCCCAAATGCCGTACGTATTCAAACGCCGATTACCGTAGCGCACATAGCTGGAGCTGCTCGGGGACGATTCTTGTACCGCCATCCGTGGAAATTTCCCTGACATCGGCCACCGAGCCTTTTAGGGCGGCACGCGTCCCCGCCACAGCGCGGTCAACGGCTCCCCGTACCGTCCGCACGCACCACAAAGGCATGTGCCGCCCGCCACGAGGCGCCATAATTTGCAGGACATTAATAGGAAAAAGTCGAGAAAAATTTACAACTTCATCAAATCTTGATTGTTTTCTTTATAGTTCCTATACATTCCCGAATGGGATTGTGATTGTTTCGTGATCTTCTTGTACTCTTCGATGCGTGCCGGCCACTGATCCTGTCGGCGCCTTCGGGCACATCGCCGAATTCTGCCGGTGCCCGAGGTTCATTACACAGAAACTGCTTGGCAGAAGCGGGGGAACCACATGCGGTCCCGATGATTCGGGTCCTAGGGGTTAAGTCGCCAGAGCATCCCGCCCTGCGACCGGGTGTCTCCCACCCGCATCCGACAGCTCACCTCGTAGGCAAAGGGAGGAGTACATCCATGGCATTCTTCAAGCACACTTCTGCTCGTCACCGCGCCGAGACCCCCTCGTGCCGGGCGCGTAACACCACCATCGCTGCTGCTGCTGGCGTGGCAATCCTTGGATCCGTGGCCCCGGCCCAGGCCTATGCGGAGCTCCCGGCTGCCCCGGCCGCCACGTCGTGGGCCCCGGCTTCGTCCTCTTTGGGGAGCCAGGGCTCCTACGTCACCCCGGCCCCGGTGGCGGCGCAGACGGCTTCGAGCGTGAGCCCGCAGTCCACCGCGATCACCGAGATCGCCCCCGCCACTGGCGGCATCGTGGGTACGGCCATGCAGGGTGTGGGCACCGGCTATGTCTGGGGCGGCACTTCCTTCGGTGCCTGGGACTGCTCTGGATTCACCGGGTGGGTCTACGCCCAGCAGGGTATCGATATTCCCCGCACCAGTTTCCAGCAGATCGCAGCCGCCACCCCGACCTCCACTCCGCAGCCCGGGGACCTGGTGTCTCAGAACGGTGGCAACCACATCGGCATCTACATCGGTGGCGGCAAGATGGTCTCTGCGCTGAACCCGACCCAGGGCACCTTCGTCCACTCCGTCAACGCCATGCCCCTCGATGGGTACTACACCTACCGCTGAGCTTCGCCCCACCAGTGGTGGCCGGTTGACGGGAGGCCTTCCGTCAGGTGCGAAGTGCTCCGAGAGGATCGTCATCGGCGACATATTTGGGGTACTTCGTGCCTGGATCGCAGAGTCGATCGGTCGCCACGGCCCGGCCGCCTTGCACCCGGTCGGGAAACGGCGCACGGGCGGGCTGCCCAGCGGAGCAGCGCAGAAAGTGATCATGGGCTCCACCCGTCTCCTGCCGGAGGCAGACAATCGCCTTCCCTCCCCGCAGGGGCATTGCGGCAACGGCCGCACGAGGTGCCGTGGTGGTTCGAGGACGGGGGCGCCGCAGTGGCGGACGGCACCCCCATCCGCCCACACCGTAGGGACACAAGCTGGACATTGCCCGAGCCTCGCTCGACCCCGCCCCTCTTTGATACAGATTCTGCTGTACGGTTGTGGCATGAGGATCTTGTCCCCGGTCGAGGTGATGTCCCGGTTCGGCAAAGCACTGGCCGATCCCACCCGGGCCGCGGTGCTGCTGCAGCTGCAGCAGGGCCCGGCGGTGCCCTCGGAACTGGCGGCCCAGATCGGGGTGAGCCGGCAGATCCTGTCCAACCACCTGGCCTGCCTGCGCGACTGCGGGCTGGTCGTGGGCGTGCCGGCCGGACGCAATGTGCGCTATGAGCTCTCGGACCCGAAGCTGGCCCACGCCCTGGAGGACCTGCTGGGCACGATTCTCACCGTCGAGGCGGTGTGCCAGTGCGGCACGCCGGAGTGCGCCGCCGAGGAGCTCGCCGGTGCGGCCAGCACCCAAGAGGTTCCGGCGTGAGCGGTGAGCACGATCACGCCCACGGTGCCACCGGGCGGCGGGGAAAGCTGGCAGTAGTCTTCGCCATCACCGCCACGATCATGGTCGCCGAGATCATCGGCGCGGTGATCTCGGGCAGCCTGGCGCTGCTGGCCGATGCCGGGCACATGTTCACCGACTCCGCCGGGCTGCTGATCGCGCTGATCGCGGCGACCCTGGCCCTGAAGCCGGCCACGGACAAACGCACCTGGGGGTACAAGCGGGCGGAGATCGTCGCCGCGGCCGCCCAGGCCTCGGTGCTGCTGGCCGTGGGCGGGTTCGTTGCCGTCGAAGGTATCCGCCGGCTGCTGGAGCCCCCGGAGGTCGAGTCTTCGGCCATGCTGTGGTTCGGGGTGATCGGGCTGGTCGGCAACATCATCGGGCTGATCATCCTGGCCTCGGGGCGGGGAGAGAACCTGAACATGAAGGCCGCCTTCCTGGAGGTCGCCAACGACGCCCTGGGCTCGGTGGCGGTCATCGTCTCCGCGATCGTCATCGCCACCACTGGGTGGACCCAGGCGGATGCGATCGTGTCCCTGCTGATCGCCGCCCTGATCGTGCCCCGGGCCCTGATTCTGCTGCGCGACACCATCGAGGTCCTGATGGAAACCACTCCCAAGGGTCTGGATCTGGATGAGGTCCGCACCCGCCTGGAGTCCCTGCCCCACGTGGTGGGGGTGCACGACCTGCACGCCTCACGCATCGACTCCGACACCCCGGTGCTCTCGGCCCACGTCACCGTCCACGACGGCTGCCTGAGCGCCGAGCACGCCGGTGTCGTGCTGGCGGATCTGCAGGCCTGTGTGGCCCGTGACTTCGACGTGGCCATCGAGCACTCCACCTTCCAGATCGAACCGGCCTCCCACCGCGGGGACGAGACTCTCCGCCACTAGAACCCCTCCACTCCCGGTATGCCCTGCTGCCTGAGACAGAACGGAAACCCCTTGTGAGCACTACCGCCAGTACGAGCGCCCCCCAGCGGAAACCCTCGAAGGCCAAGATCCTCGTGTGGATCCTCCTGGTCGCCATCGTGGCCGCCGTGGCCATCCCGATCCTCATCGCCCGTGCCAATTCCACCCCTGAAGTACCCGAAGATGTGGGGCAGCTGGTGCGAGAGAACAGCCGAGTGCTCTCGAAGGCCCCGGATGAGCAGGCGGTGCTGGTGGAGTTCCTGGACTACGAGTGCGAGGCCTGCCGGGCCGCCTACCCCTTCGTCGAAGACCTGCGGGCCGAGTACGGCGACACCGTCACCTTCGTGCACCGCTATTTCCCGTTGCCGGGTCACCGCAACTCCGTCAACGCCGCGGTGGCCGTGGAGGCCGCCGCCCAGCAGGGACAGTACGAGGCCATGTATCAGCGCATGTTCGAGACCCAGGCCGAATGGGGGGAATCGGCCGAGGACCAGAGCGCACTCTTCCGCGGCTTCGCCGAGGACCTCGGCCTGGACATGGCCGCCTTCGATGCCGCGGTGGCCGACCCGGCCACCGAAGAGCGGATCAAGCTCGATGTGGCTGACGGTGAAGCCCTGGGCGTGGCCGGGACCCCGACGTTCTACCTCGACGGAGAAGTGCTCAACCCCGAATCCCTGGAAGCCTTCCGGGCCGCTGTCGAGACCGCAGCCACCGACTGACCCGATGACCAGTCCATCCCGCACCACCACCACACCACCGCCCGCCCCGTCGGCGCCGGCCCTGGCAGTGGTTGGACGGCGCCGGGGCGTCGCCACCGCTGCTCTCATCGTTGTCGGCCTGATGACCCTCACCGTGCTGTGGGTGGCCCTGAGCTCCTCCGGGGCCACCGCGGCCCGGGAGGTGCTCGATCCCGGGGCGATGGTGCGCTGGGGACTGCCGGCGGCCACGACCGTGCACCATCTGGCCATGTCCATCACCTGGGCAGGGCTGGTCTTCGCCACCACCGTCGTGCCCCGGTCCACCCCGGCCCACGGCGCGAGAACACCCGGAGCCGAGCACCCGGCCTTCGCCCGGGTGCTGAACGTGGCCGCGGGGGCGGCGGCGGTGTGGACGCTGGCCGCGGTGGCGATCATCGTGCTCAGCTACGCCGACACCATCGGTGCCCCCGTCTCGGGCTCGACCGAGTTCACCGGACAGCTGGGCTACTACGTGACCCGCCTGATTCCCGGCCAGGCGTGGGCGGTGACCGCGGTGATGGCCGCGCTCACCACCACCTTGGCCGTGCTCGCCCGCTCCCCGGGGCCGGTGACCGCCACCACCGTGGTGGCCCTGGCCGCCGTCATTCCGCTGTCCCAGCTCGGGCACGTGGCCGGGGTCGATGACCACAACGGGGCCGTCAACGCTTTGGCCCTGCACCTGCTCGGGGCCGGGATCTGGACCGGCGGGATCATCGTGCTCGCCCTGCTCGTCCCGCTGTTGACCACCCCGCAGGCCACGCACGGCGTGCTGGTGCGTTTCTCCGCCCTGGCCGCGGTGGCTTTCGTCGTGGTGGCCGTCTCCGGGGTTATCAACACCGTCTACCGGATCGGTGGGTGGGACGGGCTGGCCTCCGGCTACGGGGCACTGGTGATCGCCAAGACGATCGCCACCGTGGCCCTGGGGGTGCTCGGGTACCTCAACGGCCGGGTCATTGCTGCCGGGCCTGCGAGCCGGGGCAGGGTGTGGCGGCTGATCACCGTGGAGGCCTTCATCCTCTGCGCGGTGATGGCCCTGGGCGTGGCCCTGGGGCGCACCCCCACCCCGGTGCCCCTGGAACGGGAACCGGACATCACCGCCGCCGAGATCCTCACCGGCTACCTGCTGCCCCCACCGCTGAGCGCCTCCGGGTGGGTCACCCAGTGGCGCCTGGACTGGCTGTGGATCGCCGTGGCGATCCTCGCAGCCTGCCTCTACCTGGCCGGGGCGCGACGCCTGCGCTACACCAGGACACCGTGGCCGGTGGCGCGCACGGTGGCGTTCCTGGCCGGACTCGTGCTGCTGGTCTATGTCACCTGCGGGCTGCCGGCCGTCTACGCCCCGATCCTGTTCAGCATCCACACCACCGCCCACCTGCTGCTGGCCTTCCCGGTGCCGTTGCTGCTGATCGCCGGACGACCCGGGCTTCTGGCCGCGGCCCTGGTGCCGGCCCGCACCGACGGCTCCACCGGGGCGCGCGAGCTCACCACCGCATGGCGCACCTCCCGGACCGGGGCGCTGATGGCCCACCCGATCCCGGCCGCGGTCCTGGTCCTGGCCGGGCTCGGTGTCTTCTACTACACCCCCGCCTTCGCCCTGGCCCTGCACACCCACGTCGGCCACGAACTGATGAATACCACCGCCCTGGTCCTGGGCCTGATCTTCGCCGCCGCCGTGCTGGTCCCACCACGCGACCGGGCTGCGGTGCACACCCAAGCTCTGACGCTGGTCGGGACAGCCACCGCCCTGGGGCTCTGGGCGGGGGCCACCGCCCTGTCCCCAGCGCTGATCCAACCGGAGTGGTTCTCCGGGCTGGGGAGGGACTGGGGCCCCGCCCCGCTGGCGGACCAGCAATCCGCGGCCAGCTCCATCCTCCTGGCCGGGGCCCTGCCCCTGTTGGCCACCGCCCTGGCCGTCCTGGCCCGAAGACCCCAGGCCGACACCCCTGTCATCGACAACGGAACCGTCAAGGACACCCACCATGGCTGACCCCACCACCAGCACCACCCATCACACCGACGCCGGCCCGGCCACCGAGACCCACCTGCCCGGCTTCGCCCGGTACCGGCCCTTCGCGGTCCTGCTGCTGGTGACCGGGGTGATCGGTTGGATCGCCTCCGGTGTCCTGGTGCTCGAGCGCCTGGCCCTCTACCGCGACCCCGGCCACGTCACCAGCTGCGACATCAACCCCTGGGTCTCCTGCGGGCAGGTCATGGGCACCTGGCAGTCGGAACTGTTCGGCTTCCCCAACCCGCTGATCGGCATCGTCGCCTTCGCCGTGGTCATTACCACCGCCATGGCGGCCCTCTCGGGGGCGCGGTTCGGGCGCTGGTACTGGATCGGGCTGCAGGTCGGGGTCACCGCCGGGGCGGTGTTCGCGATCTGGTTGTGGTCCCAGGCGCTGTTCTCCATCTACATCCTGTGCCTGTACTGCATGATCGTGTGGGCGGCGATGATCCCGCTGACCATCCTGCTCACCATCCGCAACATGGTCCACGGCATCATCCCCGCCCCGCCCGGGCTGGCCCGCTTCGCCGCCGACTGGGCCTGGACCCTGGTCGCCATCACCTACGTCGCGGTGGCCGCCTCGGTGTTCTTCCGCTTCTTCACCGCCTTCACCGGCCTCTGACACCCACCGGTCGCGGTGCTCCCACGGGGGTCGACACCGTCGACGGTGTCAGACCCAGCTTGCCCATCAGACTCATCATCCGTGGCCCATGTTCCGCTGACAGACATCGGGTGATCGCCGGCCGCGTCCGGTCGGACGCGTTGCATCAGGTCGCCATCGCAGGGGCTCGGGATCCCGTCTTGGAAGGTATTACCGCTGTAGCGCTTCGATCGGCATCTGACGTTGGTACCTCGCCAGGGTAATGTCATCCTTCAGTCGCGATCATGCTTTCCGAGGTCCGAGGTCCGAGGTCCGAGGTCCGAGGTCCGAGGCCACGATGCCGCGAGTCCACCGTGAGAGGGAGTCCTGATGGGACGCATGGCGTACGACCTCAGTATGGACAGCACTCTGGCCTTGGCTTGGCAGGGCTATGAGTTCGTGTCCCGGCGGTGTGAACGGTACGGAACCGATGTGTTCCAGACCCGCCTGCTGCTGGAGCCGACGGTGTGTCTGCGCGGTGCGGAGGCCGCGCAGGTCTTCTACGACGCCGACCGGTTCCAGCGACGAGGTGCCTTCCCAATGCGGGTGCAGAAGACGCTGCTCGGTGTCGGTGGCGTGCAGGGCCTAGACGGACAGACCCACCGGGCGCGCAAGCAGATGTTCATGGATCTCATGACCCCGCACGACATCCGTACTTTGACGGGCCTGGTCGCCGACGGCTGGAGAGCCCGGATTATCGGGTGGGAAGCCGCTGACCGCATCGTGCTGTACGAGGAGGTCGGGCAGATCCTGTGCCAGGCGGTCAGTAGCTGGGTCGGTGTCCCCGTCACCGAGTCCCAGGTCAGGGGCCGCACCCAGTCCTTGCACGCCATGATCGAGGCTCCCGCTGCGGTCGGTCCCCGGCACTGGCGGGGCCGGCGCGCCCGCCACGGGGCCGAACAAGCCATTGCGGACCTGGTGGATCGGGTACGCCGCGGGGAGCACGCTGCCCCGGAGGGCAGCGCCTTGCAGGTCGTGTCCACTCACCGCGAGCCTGGTGGGCAGCTGTTGGGCAGCCGGATTGCCGCGGTCGAGCTGCTCAACCTCGTGCGTCCCACGGTCGCGGTCGACCGCTTCATCATCTTCGCGGCCTTGGCCCTGCACCAGCACCCCCAGTGGCGAAGCCGGTTGCGCCAGGGCGGTGACCGCGACGCCGAGTTGTTCGTTCAGGAGGTCCGCCGCTTCTATCCTTTCTTCCCGATGGTCGGTGCTCGGGTGCGCACCGCCTTCGATTGGCAGGGCGTGCACTTCCCCCAGGGGCGTAGAACGCTCCTGGACCTGTACGGCACCAACCACCACCCCGACCTGTGGGAGAACCCCGAGATCTTCGATCCGGACCGCTTCACCACTTGGGACGGCGGCGCCTACGGTCTCATCCCACAAGGCGGCGGGGATCACCACATCGGCCACCGGTGCGCGGGGGAGTGGATCACCATCGCCCTGATGAAGGCGGCGCTGGCCATCCTGACGCGGGAGATGACCTATGACGTCCCGTCCCAGGATCTGCGGATCAGCCTGCGTCGCATGCCCACCCTGCCATCCAGCGGATTCGTGATCTCTAACGTGCGCTCCGTACCGTCGAGCGCAACGGTGGGGGGAGGGCCGCGATGACGTGGGTGTGGGTGGTGGGCTTGGTCTTGGCGGCATTCGCCACCCGCTGGGGCGCTGAGCAACTGGCCGCTCCCCTGAAGGCGGTACGGCAGCGGTACGGGTTCACCGGCGCCGCCGGCGGCCCACTGGTCGCTCTCGGCAGCGCCAGCCCCGATGTCGGCATCAACGTCGTCAGCGCGGCCACCGGGGCCGGATCGATCGGACTGGGCAGCATGCTCGGCTCCACCGTGGTCTCGATCCCGATCACCGTCGCGGTCGGCTACGCGGCGTTTCGGTAGAACCGGGCGACCAGCGACAAGAAACCTGCCGAGCAGGGCGAGGGCCTGCGGATCGAGAAGGGCGCGGTGCTCATCGACGCACTGCCCTACCTTGCCGTCGTCGCCCTGTTCGCGGTGCTCATCCTGCCTCCGGCCTGGCGAGGGCTGCAGCCGATCGATGGCTTGATCGCCGTGGTCGCATACGTCATCTACCTCGGGCAGGCCCTCTTCCGCGGTCGTGGCGGCGAACGCGGTCAAGTCTCGTGGTCGGGGAAACAGACCCTGCTGACGCTCGGCGGTGTAGCCGCACTTGCCGTGGGTTCCTACGTCCTCGTCACCGGAACCCAGCAGATCGGTTCAGCGCTTGGCCTGGCACCACTGGTCAGCGGGCTGTTCATCACCGCGTTCATGACTACTCTGCCGCAGGTGTTCACCACCTGGTCCGTGGTCCGCAGTGGGCAGGTGACCAGCGGGATCACCAGCGTCTTCGCCGACCACACCATGACCTTCACGCTTGCGGTGCTGCCTCTGGCGATCGTGACCGTGCCGGTGCAGAACTACCCGGTCGTGCTCACCGTCATGGCTTTCGTTGCGCTCATGCCGGTACTCTTCGCCGTTCTGAGCTACCGCCGCGAACGCCACGACTCCTACGGGTTCATCCTCCGCGATGTCGTCATGCTCGGTGGGGCTCTGATCGCATATCTCCTGTGCACTGCCGCCGTTCTCTTCTTCCTGGCCGGAGCCGGCGGCCGCTAATAGGGCGAAACCTGGGACAGAGCCTCCACGGGACCTGGTGCGATTCACTCCGGCACGTGGTTCGCGTGCATGTTACTGGGGGGAAGCCTTAGGTGAATGCCAACCGCCTCCAGGGCGCTGACTCCGCTTGCAGCAACGGGAGTTCCGGAGGATTTCTCCTCGGCTGCTTCTTCGATGCTGCCGGTATATCCGGGCAGCACCAGAGCGCACCCCAGGACGAGGGCGGTGATGGTGGCAGAGCGCTTCACGGGTGACCTTTGCTGGATGTCTGAGTACCGGGCACCGGCACCGGCCGGTCGATGCGCCAAGAAGATATCCGCCTTGCCGTGGTGGTGCCTGGATGGGCGCTGCGAAAGGGGTCCTTCTCGGGCCCGGAAATCAAGGAAGTGCTGGGGCGGGGTGCCGTGATCGGGACGCCATCGCAGGGCGGCGCCGGGAGTATCCCTGATGCGCGCCCCAGCGCCGCGGGGCAGCGGCCCATGGGTTCTTTCCGTGCCTGTTTCTGCAATCCGTTCCCTGCTGGATCACGACGAATCCCGCCCCATAGCTGGCGGTCTACGCCGCCGGGGTTACAGCCCGGAGTAAGAGTGCAGGCCGGTGAAGACCGTGTTGACGACGGCGAAGTTGAAGATGACGCACAGGTATCCGACGATGGACAGCCAGGCTGAGCGGGTGCCGGTCCAGCCGCGGGTGGCCCTAGCGTGCATATAGGCGGCGTAGACGACCCAGATCACGAACGTCCAGACTTCTTTGACGTCCCAGCCCCAGTAGCGGCCCCAGGACTGCTCGGCCCAGATGGCGCCGGCGGCCAGGGTGAAGGTCCAGAACGCGAAGCCGATCGCGTTGAGCCGGAAGGACAGGTTCTCCAGCGCCTGGGCGGAGGGCACCATGCCCAGGAAGCCCATGCCGGGGGCCTCACCGGCCAGAATGGCTTTCTCCCGGCGGGCCTGCAGCAGTTGGAGGACGGCCATGGCGAAGGTGATGGTGAAGATCCCGGAGGCGGCCACGGCGATGGACACGTGGATGACCAGCCACCAGGACTGCAGCGCGGGGACCAGCGGGCCCACCGGGGTGGGGAAGCCGATGGTGGCGGCGGTGAGCATGATCACCACGAGCCCGGTGACAAGGGTGCCCACGAAGCGCAGGTCCCTCAGCAGCAGCGCACCCAGGTAGACCCCGGCCACGACGAGTGCCCCGGTGGTGGCGAACTCGTACATGTTGCCCCAGGGCACCCGTCCGGCGGCCACCGCCCGGGCCATCACGGCCACGGCGTGCAGGGCGAAGGCCAGGACCATGACGGTCACGGCCGCCCGGGCCGCGGGGCGGCGGGTCCCGGTGTAGCGCATGGAGGAGTCAGCGACGTGTTCGGCCAGCACCGACTGGGCGGAGGCCGGGTACCCGCGGCCGCGGTCACCGGTGCCCAGCCCGGCCCGGGAATCATCGGCCTCCACCGTGTTCACCGTGGCAATGGTTGCCGCGCCGACCAGTTGCCCTTCCGAGCTGTTGTGTTGCTCGGGGCGGGTCCTGCGCAGGATCTTGGAGTGGGAGGCCATGTCCCAGGCGAAGGCCACGAAGGCCACCAGGTAGGTCATGGCGGCCAGGAGCATGAACAACTGGCTCCAGGCGCCCAGGTCCTCATTGACGGTCATCGGTGGTGTCCTCTCAGTTGTGGGCCGGGCCGCTGCGGGCCCTGCTCGTTTTGGGGTGTGCGGCAGCGTCAGCGGGCGGGGGCGCGGTGCCCCACTGCTGGGTGAACAGCTCGCCCAGCCGTTGCGCCTCGGCCGCCAGCCGGGGGTCCTCCCCGCGAGCCAGCAGACCGTACTCCAGGATTGTGGCTGGGGCCCCGTCCTTGTCGACGCCTTCCGAGGCCCTCACCCAGAGGCGGCGGCGGGCGATGAACATCGACATCAACAGGCCCGTGAAGGCCAGCACGAAGGACACGAAGGCGCCCGTCCGTCCCGGGTCGTAGACGATATCCAGGCCCACGTAGCGCTTCACATCGAGGAACTCGATCGTGCCTTTGCCCTGGGGCAGCTCGTAGACCGGGCCCGCGGCATCCAGGGTGATCGGCCCATCGGGGGTAAGCATGCCGTTGAGCTCGGTGAGCCCTTCGACGTCAAGGGCGTAGACGTTCTGGGGGACTCCGGAGTCCAGTCCGAGGTCCCCGGAGTAGGAGGACAGGATCAGCTTCGGGTTGGCCAGTCCCGGATCCGCCGACCGCGGGAGCCCATCGGCCCCGGTGACGGCGGTGGGCAGCAGCAGGCCGGTGAAGCCCAGCTGGTCCGGGGCAGCGTCGGGGACCTTGAGCACGAGTGAGGAGGTGTAGACCCCGTCGGAAGGAATGCCCACCACCGGCCCCTCGAAGGCGACGTCGCCGTTGCCGTCGGTCACCCGGATCAGGGGGGCGTAGCCGTTGCCGATCAGGAACGACTTCACCCCGTCGACGTTGACCGGGGCGTTGACCTTCAGGGTCTCCTGCCGCGGCTGTCCTCCGGGTTGCTGGACGGTGACCTCGGCGGTGAAGTCCACCGGAGTCCCGTACTGACTGGGAACGGCGGTGTCGCGGTAAAACTCGACCTCGAAGTTCTCCAGAGTGAGAGAGAACGGCTCCAGCTGGTCGGCGTCGAAGTTGGTGCCCGGGATGAACGCGTCGTAGTTGATCAACGAGTTGGCGAACGAATCGCCCTCCACGAGGATCTTCTGGCCCTTGAAGCCGAACAGGGACCCCACGGCCACGGAGACCAGCACGCCCAGCAGCGCCAGGTGGAAGACGACGTTGCCGACCTCCTTCCACATTCCCCGCTCGGCGGCCACCGACGGCGCCGGTCCTCCTGTGTCGCGCACGGCCACCCGGTAGCCGCGCTTGCCCAGCAGGCGGGCGGCCTGGGCCACGACCTCGTCGGGGGCCGGGGCGTCCGCGGGCCCACCGAGGACCAGGCGGCGGTGCTCGGGCAGCCGTTCCAGCCGTTTAGGGGTGCGCGGGGGCTGCGCCCGCCAGGCCCGCCAGTGCTTGCCCGCCCGGGGCAGTACGCACCCCACCAAGGAGACAAACAGCAGGATGTAGATCGCGGAGAACCACACGGAGGAGAACACGTCGAAGAACTGCAGCCGGTCCAGCCACGGGCCCAGGGTCGGGTTGGCATCGATGTAGTCGGCCACCGCACCCGTGTCCTGGATCCGCTGCGGGAAGGTCGAGCCGGGCACCGCCGCCACCGCCAGCAACAGCAGCAGGAACAGGGCGGTGTTCATCTTCGTCAGCTGCGCCCACGCCCACCGGGCCATCCCGACCGGCCCCAGCGCCGGCAGCTCGACATCCCTGGGGTTCTTGCCGGATCCGGTGGGCGAAGAGCCTCGGGGGCCCCTGCCGGGGGTGTCCTCAGGGGTGCTCTGCCTGCTGCTAGTGGTGCTCATGGTGACCTTTCAGCTCCCTGTGCGGGGACGGCGGAGGGGGTGCCGGAAGTCATGCTGTCTCGGCCACCGTGTCCTCGAGGAGGGTCTCGAGGATGGACCGGTCTGCGATCCCCAGGATGCGGGCTGCGACCCGGCCTTGGGCGTCGAGCACCAGCGTGGTGGGCACCGCCCGCGGGGGCACATAGGCGTTCAGGGCCATCACCACCTTCCCGTCCTTGTCTTCGAAGGAGGGGTACGGGATCCCGAAGGTCCGCTCGAAGGCCTCGGCCGTGGCCTGATCATCGCGCAGGTTTACCCCGTAGAAGGCGATCTGCCCCTCGAACTGCTGGGCGAGTTCGGCGAGGTCCGGGGCCTCCACCCGGCACGGAGGGCAGGCCGCGTACCAGAAGTTCAGCAGCGCGGGCTTCCCCCGCAAGTCCTCGGCCGAGAGCTCGGTCCCATCGAAAAGGGTGCCGCTGAACTGCACCGGCTCCCCCCGCTGATCCGGGGCGTACTCCGAGACGGTGCCGTCCCCGGCGATGTAGCCCTTCTCATCTCCCGTGTTGGCCTGTTGGGCCAGGGGATCTTCCTCCGCACCGCAGCCGGCCATGACCACCCCGAGGACTCCTGCACCGGCCAAGGAGAGCACACGGCGGCGGGACGGGTGGGTGGGCAGTGAAGAGTTCGAGGGCACGGGCATTTCACCTCAGGGTCGAAACGGGCTCGGGGACGGGTAGGGGCTGACCCCGGAAACGATGAACCGGGAAGCCGATAGGCCTCTGAGCGCAACACGGCGGGCCTGTTGTCGAGGACCTGAGGCGCACGCCGGCACACTCAGAGATGATCGTTATACGTCGATCATAGCAACGGGAATCACCGTTGCCGTCGGGGCGGCGACCACCGGCTGCGGGGGCATTGGCTCTCCGGGCAATGGCGATGCGGCCCGAGACGGAGGTGCCGCGGTTAGGGCGGACTCCAGGGAATGACCACGCGCGGTTCTCCTCCGGCGGACAGCTACGGGGACTCCAAATCGAGGGCGAGACCCACGTGCCCCAGGCCGTTCTCGGCCAGCACGCGGGCCATCAGCTCGGCCTTAGTGATGGCTTACGGCAGCTGCGGATCGGTGATGTGGGTCGGCAACCCTGGCAGGGCCTCAGCCGCGGATGTCCTCGTAGAGCAGGGTGGAGATGTAGCGCTCCCCGAAGTCGCACACGATCGCCACGATCAGCTTGTCCCGGTTCTCCTCCTTGGCGGCCTCCTGCAGGGCGGCCCAGACGATGGCGCCCGAGGAGATCCCGCCGAGGATGCCCTCCTTGGTGCCCAGCTCCCGGGCGACCCGCACGGAGTCCTCGACGCTCACGTCGTAGACGTCGTCGTAGATCTCCCGGTCGAGGTTGTCGGGCACGAAGTTCGCCCCGAGGCCCTGGATCTTGTGCGGGCCGGCCTTGCCCTCGGTGAGCAGGGGTGAGTCGGCCGGCTCGACGACGACCAGGCGGATGTCCGGCTTCTGCTCGCGCAGGTAGCGGCCCGCGCCGGTGATGGTGCCGCCGGTGCCCACGCCGGAGACGAACACGTCGACCTCGCCGTCGGTGTCCTCCCAGATCTCGGGGCCCGTGGTGGCGTAGTGGATCGCCGGGTTGGCCTCGTTGGCGAACTGCTTGGCCAGCACGGCGTTCTCGGTCGACTCGACGATCTCCTGGGCCTTCTCGACCGCCCCGCGCATGCCCTCCGTACCCGGGGTGAGCACGATCTGGGCGCCGTAGGCGCGGAGCATGACCCGCCGCTCGGTGGACATGGTCTCGGGCATGGTGAGGATCACCTTGTAGCCGCGGGCCGCGCCGACCATGGCCAGGGCGATGCCGGTGTTGCCGGAGGTGCCCTCGACGATCGTGCCGCCGGGCTTGAGCTTCCCGGACTTCTCGGCGGCGTCGACGATGGAGACCCCGATGCGGTCCTTGACGGAGTTCGCCGGGTTGTAGAACTCCAGCTTCACGGCGACGTTGCCGGGCAGGCCCTCGTCGAGCCGGTTGAGGTGGACGAGCGGGGTGCTGCCCACGATCTCGGTGACGTCGTGGTAGATCTTCGCCATGGTGTGCTCCTGGGTGGTGGTGTGGTGAATCGGTGGGTGTTGGGATTCGGTGCGTCACAAGCCGGGGATGTTCTCCCGGGCTCAGACAGGAGTGATGAAGGTGCCGGCGAGGCTTTGGAGCTGATAGATCCACTGCATCCAGATCCCGGTCACCATCAGCAGCCCCACGGCGATCAGTACGGAGCCGCCGGCGATGTTGAAGGTGCGGATGTTGCGGCGGATGTAGCTCAGGGTCGTGGTGACCCAGTTGAGCCCGGCCGCGACCAGCACGAATGGAATGCCCAGGCCCAGGCAGTAGGTGAAGCCCAGCAGGGCTCCGCGCCAGGCCCCGCCGGTGGTGGTGCTCAGCGCCAGCACCGCACTCAGGGTCGGGCCCATGCAGGGGGTCCAACCCAGGCCGAAGACCACCCCGAGCAGCGGGGCGCCGGCGATGCCGGTGCGGGGTTGGAAGGACAGCTTCTTGGTCTGCTGCAGGAAGGGGAACTTCCCGACCAGCACCAGGCCCATGAGCGCCACGAACACCCCCAACACCCGCATCAGCGGATCCTGCCACCGCACCAACCAGCCCCCGATGGCGCCGAAGGCCGCCCCGTAGACAGTGAACACGGCCGCGAAACCCAGGATGAACAGCCCCACCCCGGCCAGCACCCGCCGCCGGTTGTCGGCCCGGGTCGGATCGGTCAGCCCGGAGACGTAGCCGAGGTAGCCGGGCACCAACGGCAGGATGCACGGGGAGATGAAAGAGACGATCCCGGCGATCACCGCCAAGGGCACGGCGATGAGCAGGGCCCCGGAGTTCACCGTCTCGGCGAAGTAGCCGCCAATCGTCATCACCATCTCCTCGGGCCAGGGGGCGCCCTGAGACTACCGCACATGACCACTGTCAGCCCAAAACACGGTTATCATCGGTCCATGACGATTTCAGAGTATGTTCCGGATGCCCCTTGTGAGGTGTTGGATCCGGCGGCGGCGTTGTTCCACTCCCTCAGTGACCCGACCCGGCTGGCGATTGTGCAGCGCTTGGCTTCCGGGGAGGTGCGGGTGCGTGATCTCACCAGCGAGCTGGGGCTGGCCCAGTCGACCGTGTCCGGCCATGTGGCGTGCTTGCGTGGTTGCGGGCTGGTGCAGGGTCGGGCGCAGGGGCGCAGCGTGTACTACTCGCTGACCCGCCCGGAGCTGATGGACGTGCTGGCCGCCACTGAGGTGCTGCTGGCGGCCACCGGCAACGCCGTGAGTCTGTGCCCGAACTACGGGCTGGATGCCCGTGACACCCCCCAGATTCAGGAGATCACCCGATGAGCGATGCCTGCGGATGCAGCGACGAGAAGAACGAAACCGGTGAGGCCGGGGAGGAGGCCGAGGGCTTCTGGCAGGTGCGCGAGGTCCGGTTCGCCGCCGCGGCCGGGGTGCTGCTGCTGGCCGGCTGGATCCTGTCGCTGGCCGGGGTTCCTCTGTGGGTGGCGCTGAGCCTGGAGACGGGCGCGCTGCTGGCGGCCGGATGGACGTTCGTGCCCTCCACGCTGCGCCGGCTGGCCCGGGGCAAGATCGGGGTCGGGACCCTGATGACCATCGCCGCCGTCGGAGCGGTCGCCCTGGGGCAGATCGAGGAAGCGGCGATGCTGGCCTTCCTCTACGCCATCGCCGAGGCCCTGGAGGAGTACTCGGTGGCGCGCACCCGGCGCGGGCTGCGCGCGCTGCTGGAGCTGGTCCCGGATCAGGCCACGGTGCTCCGGGCCGGGGTGCAGGTCACCGTGCCCCCGGCTGAGCTGGTACTGGGGGACCGGATGGTGGTGCGGCCCGGGGAGCGGGTGGCCACCGATGGGCGGATCCTCACCGGGCGCACCTCCCTGGACACTTCGGCGCTGACCGGGGAGTCCGTGCCCGTGGAGGCCGGCCCCGGCGCGGAGGTCTACGCCGGGTCCATCAACGGCACCGGCCCGCTGGAGGTGGAAGTCACCAGCACCGCCGAGGACAATTCCTTGGCGAAGATCGTGCACATCGTCGAGACCGAGCAGTCCCGCAAAGGCCCCGGCCAGCGACTGGCCGATGCGATCGCCAAACGCCTGGTGCCGGGCATCCTCATCGTCGCCGCCCTGATCATCGCCTACGGGTTCATCGTGGGGGAGCCGGTCCTGTGGTTCGAACGCGCCCTGGTCGTGCTGGTCGCCGCTTCCCCGTGCGCCCTGGCGATCTCGGTGCCCGTCACCGTGGTGGCCTCGGTCGGAGCCGCCAGCCGCATCGGGGTGCTGATCAAGGGCGGGGCCGCGGTGGAGACCCTGGGCAAGATCGGCACCATCGCCTTGGACAAGACCGGCACCCTCACCCGCAACGCCCCGGCCGTCATCGAGGTCGCCACCGCTGGCGGGGTGGACCGGCAGCAGGTGCTGGGGCTGGCCGCCGGGTTGGAGGCCCGCAGCGAACACCCCCTGGCCCGGGCCATCCTCGCCGCCACACCTGAGCGGGCCGAGGTGACCCAGGTGGACACCGTGCCCGGGGCCGGGCTCTACGGCACCCTGGACGGCGCCCGCCTGCGCCTGGGCCGGCCCGGGTGGATCGACCCGGGGCCCCTGGCCGCCGAGATCGAGCGGATGCAGCGCTCCGGGGCCACCGCCGTGCTCATCGAGCAGGACGGGAAGGTTCTTGGGGCGATCGCGGTGCGCGATGAGCTGCGCCCGGAGGCCCGGGAGGTGATCACCCGGCTCAACCGCGCCGGGTACACCACCGCGATGCTCACCGGGGACAACACTCTCACCGCCCATGCCCTGGCCGCAGCCGCCGGGATCACCCAGGTCCACGCCGACCTGCGCCCGGAGGACAAAGCCGAGATCATCCGCACCCTCAAGGCGCAGCGCCCCACGGCGATGGTCGGTGACGGCGTCAACGACGCCCCCGCCCTGGCCACCGCCGACATCGGCATCGCCATGGGCGCAATGGGCACCGACGTGGCCATCGAGACCGCCGACATCGCCTTGATGGGCGAGGACCTCCACCACCTGCCCCAAGCCCTCGAGCACGCCCGGCGGACCCGCTCGATCATGCTGCAGAATGTCGGGGTGTCCCTGGCGCTGATCGCGGTGCTGATCCCCCTGGCCCTGTTCGGGATCCTCGGGTTGGCCGCGGTGGTGCTGGTACACGAGGTGGCCGAAATCCTGATCATCGCCAACGGGGTACGCGCCGGGCGGATCTCCCGCCGCACCCAGCTGCCCACCGCCCAGCCCGCACCGGCTCTGGAACCGGCCGCATGAGCGCCCCCGTCGCCGGGCAGGTCGGCCCTTCGTCCCGATCTGCTCGCCGGTCCCGGACCCTCTTGCTGGCCGGGGCAGCGGCGCTGGCCACCGTCGATCTGATTCTCAAAGCCGTGACCTCAGCCCGTCTCACCGACGGGACCACGGTAGATCTGGGGCCGCTCACGCTGCAGCTGCACCACAACACCGGGGTGGCCTTCAGCCTCGGGGCGGCCCTGCCCTCCTGGGTCATCATCGCCGCGACCGGGGCGATCATCGCCGGGCTGATCTGGTATTTGCTCGTTGCGGCACCCACCCTGACCGGGCTGGCCCGTACCGGAGCGACCCTGATGCTCGGGGGCGCTATCGGAAACTTCCTGGACCGCCTCGACGGGGGAGGGGTGGTGGACTACCTGCACACCGGGTGGTTCCCCACCTTCAATCTCGCCGACGTCTTCGTCACCACCGGGGTCGGCCTCTTGATCCTGGGTACGCTGCTGGCTCCGCGCCCCCAGGACATCTCCGCCGAATAGCCCCCACCTGCTCATCGCGTAACGTCAGGGCCGCCGAGACCTCCTCGGCGGCCCTGGCCCAGGCCACCACGGGTCCCGCCCCGGGCCTTTACTCGTCACGCCCATGCCCGCCGCTCTTTGGCCACAGCCACCGCAGGCGAGGCCCCCGGGCCGCCCGTCGCACCGAGCCGATGACTATCTCAGACCCCTGCACGGCGGCCACAACAGCTTCTCTGCCGGGTAGGCTCGGGTCGAGGCAGTCTCCAGCCCGAGACCCACCACTCCCTGGACAAAAGGCCCTGCACCGTCCCTTGCGGGCAACGTCAGATCCACCCCGTCCAATCAATCGGACTTAGGCGATAGGATCGGGTCATGACGAACACTAGTTGTACGACCGGCCTGGCCCCGGCCGTGGCCCTGTTCCACTCCCTGTCCGATCCCACTCGCCTGGCCATCGTGGGGCGCCTGGCCGGCGGTGAAGCCCGAGTGCGGGACCTGGTGGAGGAAACGGGCCTGGCTCAATCCACCGTCTCGGCCCATGTGGCCTGCCTGCGCGAGTGCGGGCTGGTGGCCGGACGCACCGAGGGGCGGCAGATCTTCTACGCTCTGACCCGCCCGGAGCTGATGGATGTGCTCGCCGCCGCCGAGACCCTGCTGGCAGCCACCGGTTCCCAGGTCGCGCTGTGTCCCGCCTACGGCACCTCCACCCAAGAACACTGACAAATACATCACCCTCACCGGGCCCGCCCACGCACTGAGGGTGAAAGCGGGTGCTGATGCGCCTTCGGGTGCCCATGACGGGCGCCGCGACCCATACCCGGTGACAGTGCCCCGGTGATGGTGCCCGGGGCATCGGCTCCCGGCAGCCTTCCCCTGCCTGCTGCGCTCGGCCGCCCGACCCAGCGCAGCACGCCAGGTCCCGGTCGGCGGTTCTCCCCACTGAAGAAAAGACAGGTTATGGAACTCATCTCCCCCGTGCTGCAGGCGATCGGCCTGTTCGCGGCCACCAACATCGACGACATCATCGTGCTCTCCCTGTTCTTCGCCCGCGGAGCCGGGGCCCGCGGCACCACCGCCAAAATCGGGATCGGCCAGTACCTGGGCTTCGGCGGCATCCTGGTCGCCTCCGTGCTGGTGACCCTGGGCGCCAGCACCTTCCTGCCGCCCGAGGCCATTCCCTACTTCGGCCTCATCCCCCTGATCCTCGGCCTCATCGCGGCCTGGAAGGTCTGGCGCAGCGACGACGATGATGACGATGACGAGGGGAAGGTCGCCGGCAAACAGGTCAGCATCTGGACCGTCGCCGCAGTCACCTTCGCCAACGGCGGGGACAACATCGGGGTCTATGTGCCCGTATTCGTCACCGTGGGCCCCACCGCGATGGTGGCCTACTGCATCGCCTTTTTGGCCATGGTCGCGGTGCTGGTGGCTATCGCCAAGTACGTGGCCACCCGCAAACCCATCGCCGAAGTCCTGGAACGATGGGAACACATCCTGTTCCCGATCGTGCTGATCGGCCTGGGCGTGGTCATCCTCCTCGAAGGCGGCGCCTTCGGCCTCTAACCCATCCGCCTGCTGAGCTCAGCCCTACGACGGGACCCCGGCTCCCTCGGGCCCGCCCCCGGGCGGTGTGAATGGCCAGGTCGCCCCCATCCTTTGCCTAAACGGTTCACTACCGTCGATCGTGGAACTAGGCTCGGCGCACACGATGCGTACGCCGAAAGGTGGAAACCATGCCGAGGATGTCCGCCTTAGAGGCCTCTTTCTGTCGCAGCGCGCCATGGGGCCTTGTGGCCCGGCGGATGGTTCCTTGGGCGACCCAGGGGTTCCCCGTCACCGGGGACGTGCTGGAGATCGGTGGAGGCAGCGGTGCGATGGCCGAGGCCATCGCCCGAGCCCACCCCCGGGTGCGGCTCACCATGACCGATGCCGACCCGGTGATGGTCGAGGCCGCGCAGGACCGCCTGGCCGGACACCCCTTGGTCCAGGCGCGTCAGGCCGATGCCACTCGGCTGCCCTTCGAGGACGAGTCGTTCGACACGATTCTGAGCTTTCTGATGCTCCACCACGTCATCGAGTGGGAACACGCGGTGACCGAGGCGGCCCGAGTCCTGCGACCGGGCGGGGCCTTCGTGGGATACGACCTGCTGGCCTCACCGATGGCATCCCTGGTGCACCGTGCCGACCGGTCACCGCACCGGCTCATCGAACCGGAAGCCTTCGGACCAGTCCTCGACCAGGCCGGCCTTGCCCCACTCGCCCTCCGGCTGTCCTTCGGCGGTCGGGTCATACGTTTTATCGCCCACAAGCCAGGCAATGCCCAGAACGCTCCCGGCAGCGACATCACTTCCAGGAGCAGCCGATGAATAGCGCGCCCATCACCCCCGGAACCATCCATGAGGAGCTGGAGCGGGTCCGCGCGGACTTCCACGCCCTGGTCACTGAAGCGACCCCTGCGGATGTGCACCGGCTCTCGTCAGGCACCCGGTGGACCAACGGGCAGCTGCTGTTCCACATGTTCTTCGGCTACCTGATCGTGCGGCGCCTGTTGCCGCTGGTGCGTCTGATGGGTCGTCTCCCCGAGCCGGTCAGCCGCACCTTCGCCCGGGTGCTGGAGGCCGGCACCCGGCTCTTCCACCTGATCAACTACTTCAGCGACCGTGGGGCCGCGCGGGTGATCCACGGTCCGCGGCTGATCCGGTGGTTCGACCGCACCGTCGAGGTCCTGCAGGCCCAGCTGGAGACCGAGGCCGCGGCCGCACTGGCCCGTGGGATGCACATGCCCGTGTCCTGGGACCCGTACTTCCGGGACTGGATGAGCCTGGCCGAGATCTACCACTACGGCACTCAGCACTACGACCATCACCGGCAGCAGCTGACCATCGGCCGGCCATCCTGAGGAGGCCCCTGAGGAGCTGAGTAGTGCGGTCGGGACGGCCCAGTGGGCGTCCTGCGTTCTGGGCGGGATCGCCACGTCAGGGTCGACCAGGCTGATGCTGATGGGGCCATGAGCCTGGGGTGAACCCACCGTTGAACCCGCCCGGCGCCCGAGGGTCAGTATTCAGCCGGCACCGGCAGGGGGCTGTTGTCGCAGTGACACCTTGACCTCCCCCTGTGGGGGAGGGTGCAGGCTGGGTCGGAGAAGGGCACACGGAAAGTTTCCGGTGGGAGTGGTCCTCACCGATTTGCGGAGGTTGTCATGGGTGGAACTGCAGTGATCGAGACGGATCTGGCCATCATCGGTTCTGGTGGTGGTGCTTTCGCCGCGGCGATCCGGGCAACGAGCCTGGGCCAACGGGTGGTGATGGTGGAGCGGTCCACGGTGGGGGGCACCTGTGTGAACACCGGGTGCGTGCCCTCGAAGGCGTTGCTGGCCGCCGCCGGCGCCCGCCATGTGGCCCTGGATGCCTCCGGTCGGTTTCCCGGGCTCGCCGCCTCGGCTGGCCCGGTGGACATGCCGGGGCTGATGGCGGGCAAGGACGGGCTGGTGGAGGGGATGCGTTCGGAGAAGTACGTGGATCTGATCGCCGACTACGGGTGGGATTTGCGCCGCGGGGAGGCCGCCTTCACCGGCACGGCCCAGGACCCGGTGCTGGAGATCACCGGCCGCGGCGGGGCGGTGGAGGAGGTGCGGGCCGGCCACTACCTGGTGGCCACCGGCTCGGCCCCGTGGGCTCCGCCGATTCCCGGGCTGGAGGATGTCGACTACCTCACCTCCACGACGGCGATGGAGCTGCCGGAGGTCCCGGAGTCGATGATCGTGCTCGGCGGCGGCTATGTGGCCTTGGAGCAGGCTCAGCTCTTCGCCCGGCTGGGCTCGCAGGTCACGGTGCTGGCCCGTTCCCGGTTGCTGTCCGGGGAGGAGCCGGAGGTCTCGAAGACCCTTATGGGGGTCTTCGCCGATGAGGGCATCCAGGTGCTGCGCCGGGCCGCGGTCGAGTCCGTGGGCACCGATCCGGCCACCGGGGGTGTCGTGGTGGCCGCCACCACCCGGGCCGGGCGCCAGGAGTTCACCGCGGACCGGTTGCTGGTGGCCACCGGGCGCCGGGCGGTGACCGAGGGCCTGGGCCTGGGCACGGTGGGGGTGGCCACCGGGGGGCGGGGGGAGATCCTCGTGGAGGACACCCTGGCGAGTTCGCACCCGCGGATCTGGGCGGCCGGGGATGTCACCGGGCACCCGGAGTTCGTCTACGTGGCCTCCGCCCACGGGGTCACCGCGGTGGAGAACGCCTTCCACGGCGCGGGACAGCGGGTCGACTACACCCACCTTCCCCGGGTCACGTTCACCTCCCCGGCGGTGGGGGCGGTGGGCATGACGGATAAGCAGGCCAGGGAGGCGGGCATCCGGTGTGAGTGCCGGGTGCTGCCCCTGGAGTACGTGCCGCGGGCGCTGGTGAACCGTGACACCCGGGGGTTCATCAAGATCGTCGCCGACGCCGACACCGGGCGGATCGTGGGGATCACCGCGGTGGCCCAGGAGGCCGGGGACCTGGCCGCGGCCGGGGTCTACATCTTGTCCGCGGGGATGACGGTGGACCAGGTGGCGACCTTGTGGTGCCCGTATCTGACGATGGCTGAGGGTGTGAAGATCGCCGCCCAGTCCTTCCGCACCGATGTCTCGAAACTGTCCTGCTGCGCCGCCTGAGGCCCGGACCCCACCAGCCGCCCCCGCCCAGGGGGGCGACCGTGACCGGCCACGAGGCCTCTACGATGGCCGGCCGGGAGGCATCAGCACGGCTGAGCAGCGGCTCACCCAGGCCCCGCCGACCTCCTCCGCGACCGGGCGGGCGGTTGCGGACACCGCACACCCTGCCCGTGATGGGACGGGGCGCCACGACGAGTAGAGCCGAAAGATCCACCGCATCTGAAGGAGACACATCATGAGCGAACATTTCGACGTGGCCGTTCTCGGCATGGGACCCGGTGGTGAGGTTGCCGCCGGCCGGCTGCTGGCGGCGGGGAAGAACGTCGCCGTGATCGAGCGGGAGCTGATCGGTGGGGAGTGCGCCTACTGGGCGTGTATCCCCTCCAAGACGGTGCTGCGCCCGGCCGAGGCCCGCACCGAGGTGCACAAGGCCGCCGGGGTGTCCGGGGCTGAGGTGGACTGGGCCTCCACCCGGGAATACCGCGACTACATGATCCGTGACCTCGACGACTCCGCCCAGGCCGAGGGCTACACCGCCCAGGGCGCGACCGTGATCCGGGGCGAGGCCGGCCTCACCGGCCCGGGCCGGATCCGGGTCGGGAACCGGGAGATCACCGCCGAGCACATCATCATCGCCACCGGCTCCGAAGCGGTGATCCCCCCGATCGAAGGGATCGAGGAGATCACGGCCTGGACCAACCGGGAAACCTACACCACCCACGATTTGCCCGAACGCGCCGTGGTCGTCGGTGGCAGCGCCGTCGGGGTGGAGACCGCCACGTTTTTGGCCCGCTTCGGGGTGCAGGTCACCCTCATCCACCGCGGGGACCGGCTGCTGGGCCGGGAGGACCCCCGGGTGGGGGAGCTCGTCCACGACTACCTGGCCGAGGCCGGGGTCGACATCCGCCTGGGCGCCTCGGCCGCCAAGGCCCACAGGAACGGTGCGGACAGTATGGTGATCCTCGAGGACGGGAGCGAGGTGGCCGCCGACGTGGTGATCTTCGGCACCGGCCGCGCCCCCCGCACCCAGGGCCTGGGCTTGGAGGCGGCCGGGGCACGTCTGGGTGAACACGGTGAGGTGCTCATCGACGAGCACGCCCGGGCCGCCGACAACCTGTGGGCGATCGGTGACGTCACCGCGGTGATGCCCTTCACCCATGTGGCGAAGTACCAGGGGCGGATCGCCGCTGACGCGATCCTCGGCCGCCCGCGCCCCGCCAGCTATGTGGGGATCCCGCGGGTGGTGTTCGCCGACCCGGAGATCGCCGCGGCCGGACTCACCACCGAGCAGGCTCAGCACCGCGGGATCCGCACCACCGCCACCGAACTGGACCTGGCCCACGCCATCGCCCGCCCGTGGACCTACGAGCAGGACCCGCGCGGGCACCTGGGGCTGCTGGCCGACGCCGAGCGAGGGGTGCTGATCGGGGCGTGGGCGGTCGGCCCGCAGGCCGGGGAATGGATCCACCACGCCGCCCTGGCGATCCGGGCGCAGCTGCCGCTGGAGCTCCTGCGCGATCAGGTCGCCCAGTTCCCCACCTACCATGAGGCCTACCAAGCCGCACTGGATCAGCTCGAGGTCTAGGGGCTGGGCGCCGCCCCGGGCAACCGGGCATGATCCGCTGCAGAAGGCGACAGCAAGCCGAAGCACTGCTCGAGAAAGGGGAAGCCCATGGCCCAACGATTGATCGTCATCGGTGGGGACGCCGCCGGGATGAGCGCGGCCTCCGCCGCCCGCCGCCAGCTGCCCCAGGACCAGTTGGAGATCGTGGCGTTCGAGCGCGGTCACTACACCTCGTACTCGGCCTGCGGGATCCCGTACTTCATCGGCAAGGACGTCGCCGACACCACGGCACTGATCGCGCGCACCCCGCAGCAGTTCCGCGACCACCACGCCATCGACGCCCGGACCGGCCACGAGGTCCTGGAGATAGACCTGCACCGGCGCGCCGTGCTGGTGCGTGACCTCGTCCGGGGCCGGGAGGCCTGGGAGGGCTTCGACCAGCTCATGGTCGCCACCGGGGCCACCCCGGCCCGCCCTCCACTGCCCGGGATCGAGGCGGCCGGCATCCACGGGGTGCAGACCCTCGACGACGGCCTGGCCCTGCGGACGGTGCTGGAGCGGGACCGGCCGGGCCGGGCCGTGGTGGTCGGGGCCGGCTACATCGGCCTGGAACTGGCCGAGGCCCTGTCCGCCTGGGGCGTGGGCATCACCGTGATCGGACGCCCCCCGGCCCCGCTGCCGGCCCTGGACCCGGACATGGGCGCGCTCATCGCCACCGCGATGGAAGGCTTCGGGATGGAGGTGCGGATGGAGGAGACCGTCACCGGCTTCGCCACCACCGACGGGAAGGTCACCGCCGTGGTCACCGACCAAGCCACCATCCCCACCGATCTGGTGATCCTCGGGCTGGGGGTGACCCCGAACACCACCCTGGCCGCCCAGGCGGGGATCCCGCTGGGGGCCACGGGGGCGATCACGGTGGACCGCCGGCTGCGCACCGGCATCGACGGGGTGTGGGCAGCCGGGGACTGCGTGGAGAAGTTCCACCGCGTCTCCCGCCGCCACGTCAGCCTCCCGCTGGGCACCCACGCCAACAAGGAGGGCCGCACCGCCGGGATCAACCTCGGCGGCGGCTACGCCACCTTCCCCGGAGTGCTCGGCACCGCCGTGACCAAGATCTGCGACATCGAAGTCGGACGCACCGGCCTCGGCGAGGCCGAGGCGCAGGCGGCCGGCTTCGATCCGGTCACCGCCGTGGTCGACTCCACCACCCGGGCCGGCTACTACCCCGGAGCCAAACCGATCCGCACCAAACTCATCGCCGAACGCGGCACCGGACGACTGCTCGGAGCCCAGATCGTCGGAGAAGAAGGCGCGGCCAAACGCATCGACGTGCTCTCCGTCGCTTTGTGGCACGAGACCCCAGTGGAAGAGCTGCTGAACATCGACCTCTCCTACGCCCCACCGTTTTCCCCGGTGTGGGACCCGGTGCTGATCGCCGCCCGCAAGACCTGGCAGGCCGTGGAGACCGACCGCGCCCGCACCGAACCCGGATGACCACCGACCCCGGGTGGCCACCGACGACTCCGGGTCAGGCAGTGCCCGGTACCGGAACCTTCCTCTACCGTGGAAGGCCACAGAACAGTCCAGGATCGAGGTGCACCGTGCGGATCGGTGAAGCGGCCGCAGCCGCCGGCATGACCACCAAAGCCCTGCGGTTCTACGAACAGCAAGGACTGCTGCCCCCGGTGCACCGCGGTCCCAACGGGTACCGCGACTACCCACCAGAGACCCTCGCCCGCCTGCAGTTCATCCGCCGCAGCAAGGCCGCCGGACTCAGTTTGGCCGAGATCCGGAACATCCTGCAGATCCGCGACGCCGGACAGGCCCCGTGTTCCCACGTAGCCGCCCAGCTCGCCCAGCAACTCACTGACCTCGACCAGCACATCGCTGAGCTCACCGCTCTGCGGACTTCCGTGGCCGAGCACTACCAGGCCGCCTCCCAAGGCGACCCCGCCCAGTGCGACGCCGAGCAAATCTGCAGTTACCTATGAGGTCATCATTGATGTTCAGATATGGATGAACACAGCGATGAATCCGAAGAGCGCTACCACTGATGGGAAAGCGCGTTATCCGGTTTTTCAGTGAGCGCAGGTCATCGGGGCTGTTGGCACTTCAAGTAAGGTCCACGAGACTCGTCACGACATTGCGTCGGACCCGGGCCGTCGCCGGCGACAAGGCCTTCGCCGACTGCAGAGAAGTGCGTCCGTTCATGGCCTTGGCCAGGAACACCTCAGGAGTAGGGGCGTGCCCGCCGATGTGAGCGAACCGCACGTCGCCGCCATCCGGGCCCGGAAGATCGTCCTCAGTCCCCGGAAACCGATTGCGGCCCTCGCACACAGATTGCGTGCAACGCAATCGCCGCCTACGAATGCCGAGGTCAGAATGCGAATGGGTCCGCTGGGCGCAGGCTTACTCCGCGCCATGCACGACCTGGCGTCTGCGGTGCTGATGCGGAATCGGCGCACGTCAGAGGCACCTCATGGTGCAGTGACGCCGTTACCCGGAACCTCACGATGTGCAGAAACCGCGAATAAAGTCGTTGTGAGTGCTGGCCTTGCGTGTTCGAGACCGGCGTATTCGACCGACTTCTGAGTGAGCAGGGCGGTTTGGGGCGGGGGAGTCTGGCGTTCAGGGGCCGGTGCTTCTGCTGGTGATGTAGTCGGTGAAGGTTGCGCCGGCGTCGCGGCGGTGGCGATCGGTGACGGGATAGCTGTAGTGCAGGGCATCGGCCACCACGGGCGCGGGCATTTCCAGGACCAGGGCCCGGAGTGCGGCGTTGCGGGCGCCGAGGATCTCGATGCCGCGCTCACGCAGGGCCATCATGATCGAGTTTTGGTGCATGTGCTGCCCTGGCCGGGTGCCGGGGAAGAGCCAGGTGTTCTGACGGTGCGCGGAGGTGTTCGTGTTCGGCAGGGCATTCAGGTGGGCACGAACGATCTCGTCGAACGGGGGCGGGATCTCGAGCCGATCATTGGAGAAGGCCACGGTGAGCCGGTCTCCGGTGTCGTGGACCTGGTCCAGGCTCATGCGCGAAATGCGGGTGAGAGGTTGGCCGTAGAGCAATAGGAAGAGGGCGGCGACTCGTTGTGCTCCGGGAATCGGCGCCGAGAGGTCGGTGAGGGCGCGGATGTGCGCCAGGCGTTGGGCCTGACTGATGACCGGTGTGGTGCGAGCGGTGCGGTAGGGGAAGTCCAGGGCCGGCAGGTGTCCGTGCTCGGCAGCCCAGCGCACGAAGCTTCGGGCCAGGCTGCGGGTCGTGGGCCCCTCGGCCAGCCAGGAATCCACGTCGTGCTGGGTGCATTCCTGCGGGCCGTGCCCACGTGCCCTGAGGTGGTCCAGAAAGCCGATGGCCATAGTGGTGGACTGCTTGGCGGCCAGGAAGGTGCCCTTCTTCAGCGCCCCGGTGCTCTCAAGGCGGCGCATCCGATTCAGGTGGGTCCAACGGGCGTACTGGCTGATCAGCAGTGCGTCCGGGTCGGGCAGGGCGCCGGTCTTGGTCTGCAACCAGGTGTGGAAGCCTTCGATGTCGAGGTTCACCGGCTCCAACAGCTGGTGCTCGATGCACAGGGCCCGCAGGAAGGCGACCTTGGCCGCTGACGGGTGGTCCCGGAAGGTCTCGTGCGTCAGAGGCAGATGTCCCTGGGCGATGTCCCGCAGCAGCTGCTCGGCCTGCGGGTTGACGGTAAGCCAGATCCGGGCGCTACGCGCGTTCTTCTGGCAGATCAGGGCGGTGAACAGCGGCCGTAGCGGTGCGGCGATGGCCCCGGTGCCGTCATCGAGCACGGTGGTGAGGTCATCGGCGAGGCAGCAGTGCGCGCACAACCCGGTGCGCACGGGTTCGTCCTCGCGCCCGCACCGGGTGCAGCGGAAATTGCTCGGGATCCCGGTGCAGTCGGTGCAGGCCGGAGTACCTTCCAGGAGTCCGGGCAACAGCCGGTGCGGTGGCAGCGGACGCAGCCACCGCCGTGGGCGGGCCCGCTCATTCGGGCCTGCTCATTCGGGTCGGTGGATCTGGGCCCGGATCGGGCGGATGGCGTCCTTCTTCGCCGAGCCCGCCTCGGTGCCGGTCAGCTGGTGGCGGGTCTCGGTGGCGACGACGGTGGTGGGGCAGAGTTCCTCGAAGGTGCAGTCCAGGGCATCGAGCAACGCGGCCAGCAGAGTCAGGTTCATTCGTTCGGGTCTGGACCCGATGAGCCGGTAGATCTGGGAGGCCGACAGACTCACCCCGCGGTCCTGCAGGAGGGGGATTAGGTCGGAGAGGTTGTTCATCCCGCGCGCGGCCATGATCTCTCGTAGCCGCCAGGTGTACTCCACGTGCCGTTTCATCGTTCAGGACTCCTTGTCAGTGCCGGTGCTCGTCGCCGCTACGGCCATGCGGGCGATGGCCCGGTCCACGACCCGGGCCCGGTAGTCGGGGGACAGACCGGTGTAGATGGAGGTCGTCGAGGCGTGGGCGTGGCCGACCTGCTGCTGGATGAAGAACGCGTCATAGCCGATCTCGACCAAATGGGTGACGTAGGAGCGGCGCAGCGAGTGGAAGTCCAGGTCCTCGTCCAGTCCGGCCTCGCGCTTGACCTCAGTGAACGCCCGGCTCAGCGAGTCCGCCGTGATCGCGCCCCGGCCACGCTCACTGGGCCACATGCCCGTCGACCCGGCTGGGGCGTAGAGGGGACGAACGTCCTCGGCCCACTGCGCCACGCAATCAACCGCCCAGCCGAACTCCGGCACGGTCAGCACGGCCCGGCGCTTGGGCGGGGACCCGCGCATGGCCTTGCCGTGCCGGATGTAGACGATCCCGGCCCCGCCGAACTGCCTCGCCTGCGGGTTGGTGGCGAAGTCGACCAGATCCAGGCTGCGCACCTCGTTGCGGCGCAGCCCCCAGGCGTAGGCGACCTTCATGATCGTTGCCGTGCGGAATGCCGGAATCCAGCCCTTGGCCCCGGCCCGACGGATGCGCAGCACCCGCTCGTCGGCGCAGTCGAAGAGGTCCTCGAGCTCGTCACGGGTGTAGGGGCGCTTGCCCGGGGACCCGACCGTGTCCTGGGCGTGGCGGGCGGTGTTCCACTCGTGGAAGACCTGCGCGGGGTGATTCCCGAACCGGTCCCAGCACTGCTCAGCCCACCCGTAGGCCGGATCCGTCAGATACTCCAGGAACATCCGCAGCGCGTTCTGATACCCCAGAACCGTCGAGCGGGCCGCGCCCTTGAGGGCCCGCAGTTCCAGGAAGAACTCGTCCACGGTCCCCGCTGTCCACTCCCACGGATAGCAGTCGGCGAACTGGCGGAACCGCAGCACCGTCGCCCGCCGCGCCTCGACCGTGCCAGGGGAAAGATTCCGCGCGAACTGCTGGGCCGCCCAACCATCCAACATCGCAGCCCACACCGTCTCGGCCTCGTGAAGCACACCCGTCCCGGAGCGCAGTAGGGCCGGCACAACACCGGCCGGACCCCGCTGATCGTCTCGCATAATACGCGAAAGCTTCGCATGAAACGCGAAACCCGGTCAACCCCCACAGAAACCGCAGGTCAGAGCACGGTCCGCCGACCACCTTCTGGGCTTTGAGGCTTCACGCGGGGCCAACACCGCCCCCAGAGAACCACCACAATGGCTCGGTGACGAGGGAGTCGTCCCCGCTGGCGAATTCGCACATTCCGCCAACATGGCATCCTCTGATGGGAAAGTGCGTTATCCGTTTCTTCGGTGATCGAGGTCATCGGGGCTGTTGGCGTTTCAGGTCGATGTAGTCGGACATGGGTGTGGCGGATCGGGCGGCGTGCTGGGCGATGATGTCGGGGCTGTAGCCGAGGAGATCGATCAGGGTTCGTGCGTCGACTTCTTGGGTGAGGTCGCGCAGGGTGGCGTTGCGGGCCCGTTGGGCGTCAATGCCGAGGACTTTGAGCCTGCCGGAGAGAGTGTTC